>QNFD01000089.1 GCA_003645435.1 Gammaproteobacteria bacterium
CGCGTAAATCATCGAGTAGTTCCGTGAGCTTTTTAGACCCGCCCGGACCTATGCCTGCCATGGGTTCATCGAGCAATAGCAGACTTGGATTGCCGGCCAGCGTCATCGCCACTTCGAGTTGGCGTTTTTCTCCATGGGCGAGGGTACCGGCCAAATAGTCGTGCTGATGGTCGAGGCCAAATTGCATTGCCAGATGCGCGGCCTGTTGATTCAAACGGGTATTCTTGTTAACCGGCGCCCAGAATCGATAACTGTGTCCCTGGTGGGCCTGAACCGCGAGCGCCAGATTATCCAGCACGGTCATTTCGTCGAACACCGAGGTAACCTGGAAAGAACGCGATACGCCGGCACGGGCCCTGTCATAAACCGGTACGTGGGTAATGTCACGCCCTTCAAATATAATACGGCCACTATCGGTCGACAGTTCACCCGATATTTGCGCCACCGCGGTCGATTTACCTGCTCCGTTGGGACCGATCAGCGCATGTATCTCACCCTTCATCAATTGCAGGTCGAGGTTATGGTTTGCGCGCAGACCCGCATAGCTTTTACACAGCTTATCCGTGTATAGCAGCACTTCAGACATTTTGATTTAGCTTTCGGACGAAGCCGTAAATGCCATGCCGGGCAAATATGACAACGAAAATTAATACCGGCCCCAGCAAAACCTGCCAGTGCTCGGTGTAGGCGGAAAAAATTTGCTCCAGCAATAAATAAACAATCGCACCAATGACTGCACCATAAATACTACCCATGCCACCGAGAATCACCATTACCAGTAGTTCACCTGACAGATGCCAGGAGAATAGCCCGGGATCGACATACTCGGTTTTATTGGCCAGTAGCACACCCGCTACCGCGGCAGCCATCGCGGCGATGACGTAGGCGGTTAGCCGATACCAGTAGGTATTGAAGCCCAGGGTTTGCATACGCTTCTCGTTATACTTGCATCCCTGCAACACACGCCCAAAGCGCGACTGCACCAGGCGTCTCGCCAGTACCACAAACAAAATCAGGAAACCCAGGGAGAGATAATAAAACGAGGTATCGTCGTTGGTATCCATGAATGGCAGGTGATTTCTTGCCGACATCAACAAACCATCTTCACCGCCGTAATAATCAAGCGAAATAAACAGGTAATACAACATTTGTGCAAAAGCGAGCGTGATCATGATGAAGTGGATGCCATGTGTACGCAGGCTGATTAAGCCGGTTATCCCTGCTACCAGGGCGGCGACCAGCATCGACACGGGCAATATGAGTAACAACTGGCTACTGCCACCGTAACTGAAAGGAAAATTGAACAAGGCGCTGCCATCGTTAAAATGAAAGCTCAAAACAGCCGCGGTATAAGCGCCCAGACCTACAAATGCGGCATGACCAAAGCTAACCATGGCGCCATAGCCGACGATCAGGTCGAGGCTGATCGCCGCCATCGCAAAAATCAGTACTCGCGTCATGCTCGAAATTAAATAACTTTCATCAAAAGCCTCTGACACTGGCGGCAGTAATACCAATACCAGCAGGCTAGTAAGCAAAAACAGGGATTTGCGATTAAATAAGCTCATACGGATTAAGCGATGTCAGGCCGGAAACAGCCCACGCGGCTTAAAGGCCAGGATTCCGGCCATGAGTAGATATATACCCAGCGACGCCAACGAAGCCGCCACGCTGTTGGCGCTGCTGGTGGCAAATAACCACTGTAACAACCCCGGCAGGAACGCTCGCCCCAGGGTATCGACCAGGCCTACCAGCAGAGCACCGAGTAAGGCGCCCTTGATCGAACCGATGCCGCCGATCACTATCACCACGAATGTCAGGATTAATATGCTTTCACCCATGCCGGATTCGACTGCAAATAACGGCGCCGCCATGACTCCCGCAAAACCGGCAAGCAAAGCACCGAGCGCGAATACCAGGCTATAAAGCCAGCGTATATTCACTCCCAGGGCAGCAATCATGCTGCGATTACTGGCGCCAGCGCGAATGCGCATACCCAGACGGGTATGACTGATCAACAGGTAAAGTCCAACCGCCACCAGCAAGCCTACGCCGATAATCACCAGCCGGTACAATGGATATGGTATATCGGGAATAATTTCAACGCTGCCGGTGAGAAAATCGGGCACCTGCATAAAAAGCGGCTGTCGCCCCCAGATCATGCGCGTGGCCTCGTTAAAAAACAGGATGAGGCCGAAGGTGGCTAATACCTGGTCGAGATGATCACGCGCATACAAATGACGCAAGACGATAATTTCTACCAGAAATCCACACAGGGCCGCTGCGACCAGGGCAACTAGCAGTGCCAGCATGAAACTGCCGCTGGCGAGCATCACCGTCGCGGCGACATAGGCTCCCACCATGTAGAAGGAGCCATGCGCCAGATTGATCAGGTTCATGACCCCGAATACCAGGGTCAATCCCGCGGATAACAAAAACAGCATAAAGCCGAGCTGGAGGCCGTTTAAGACCTGCTCGAGAAATAACAGCATGCCCGGGTTACTTTGAAAGTATTTAAAATCTACAAACTGCAGTCACCAGCATAAGCATCGACATGATTGCTGAAAACTTTCTCAACCGTAACGTTGTGTATACCGCTCGCATCCTTCACGACCTCACGCACGTAAATGTCCTGTATCGGATGATGGTTGCTACCGAAGCGAAAATTACCACGCACCGAATCAAAGTCCGCCTTCTCGAGAGCGGCTCGAAATGCATCCATATCGCCTGGATTACCATTGGTAGCTTTCAATGCGCTGGCTATCAAGTTGGCAGTATCATAGCCCTGGCTGGCATACAGGGTTGGCATGCGGCCATATTTGGTCTTGAAAGCTTCAACAAATTTCTTATTCGCCGCATTATCCAGATCGAAGTTCCATTGTGAGCCGTTGTGCACACCGACCGCGGCATCGCCCACCGCCTTTAAAATGCGGGCATCAAACGAAAATGCCGGGCCAAATACCGGAATCGACTCGTTCAGGCCAGCCAGGGCATACTGCTTGAGAAAATTGATGCCCATTCCGCCGGGTAAAAAGAAAAATACCGCGTCGGGTTTAGCGGCACGTAAATTTGCGAGCTCGGCTGCGTAGTCAGACTGGCCCAGCTTGGTATAAACCTCTCCCACTATTTTTCCCTTGTAGTAACGCTTGAAGCCTGCCAGCGCATCTTTCCCCGCCGGGTAATTGGGTGCCAGAATATAGGCCGAGGCATAACCCGCGTCCTGTACATACTGCCCCATCACCTCGTGCAAATTATCGTTTTGCCAGGCCGCATTGAAATAATTCTTGTTGCAACCCTTACCGGCCAATGCCGAAGGCCCAGCATTTGGACTGATGTAAAACACGTCATCTTCCACCACCCTGGGAACAACGGCCATGGCGACATTAGAAAACACGATACCAGTCATAATTTTGACCTTGTCACTCTTGATATATCGCTCAGATATCTGAAGCCCTTTGCCCGGCTTGCGGCCATCGTCTTCAACCAGCAACTCGATATCAACGCCGCCGAGTTTACCGCCGCCCATTTCCATAGCGAGCAGGAATCCATCACGGATATCCTCGCCGAGGTAGCCTGCCTTGGTAGTCAGGGTGGTAATCATGCCTATCTTTAATGCCGCCGATGCAGGCACTGCGATCAATATGGAAATCGCAACAAGACTGCTGCAAATGAGTTTGCTCTTCATGGGTTAGCCTCTAATGGTTAAACTGGTTATATTGTTATGCCCTGCATTCTAGAATCAAAACCCCGACAAATCAAAATCTCTCATTAATAAATCAAATTTAGTACCATAACTACCACAGCTTTAAGTCTGCCTGGATCAGGGTGGCTGGATTTACGCTCCGCTATAAAATAGTTATTCTAAACGGGCTCTATATTTGTTACGTGGAAAAGACAGATCGAAAAGAAATAATTTTAAACCTGGGCATTAACGGGATATATTAAGATGAAGACAGTGGGTTTTATCGGCGTCGGCGACCTCGCCGAGTACACTATCAAGGGACTCAGAGCCGGGAATTATCAGGGTCGGATACTGTTAAGTCCACGAAATCAGCGACGATCGAAAATACTGGCCGAACTTTGCCAGTGCAAAGTTCTTCATAGTAACCAGGCCGTCGCCGATGCCAGCGATCTTCTTATTCTGTCGACGCGTCCCGCTGCCAGCCTCGAAATTTTTTCCCAGTTGAAATTGAGATCCGATCAACAACTTATCAGTGTAGTCGCCGGCATTAGTATCGATGCCCTGACCGCCGCCACCGCTACCGGTATATCAATTACCCGGGCAATGCCGGTTAGTAGCGCCGAGGTGGGCTCAAGTCCGACGATTATTTATCCTTCCAACGCCAGCGTACTGGAGTTGTTCAACTACTGTGGAAAATCGATCGCCGTGGAAACCGAATCGGCATTTGAGCAGGGCAGCGTGCTCGCCTGCGTTTACACCTGGTACTTCGAGTTGTTTGAACAGTTAATCAAGGCGACAACATCCAGGGATTTCCCGTCGGAGCTAGCTACCGAACTGGTACTCGGCATGGCCAACGGTGCAGCCAGTCTCGCGCGGCAGGATAAATCCCGGACTCCCGGCGAGATTGCGGAGTATATAGCGACCGAGGGCACCTTTTCGAAACTGGGACTGGACCTGCTAAAGGACAGGCAGGCATTCGAACCCTGGACAGAAGCCTGCCAGCTTCTGCTCGATCGGCTTAACCAGGATGACTGAAAACCAGGGAGCCTGTTCAATCCTCAACTAAACCAGCGATAGAGTTTCCAACCTGGCAGGCGTAACCGGTTTTATTTGCTTTAATTACAAGTACCAGGGCTTATACTGAACGAAGAAAGAAAAGACAGCACTGAAATGCAAAAAATACGATCATGAATGGGTAATCGAGTGAGTTCAGAACAACCGAGAACCCGTTATCCAGCACTTAACCCGGGGTTTCTGAGATGACAGCTAAAACTACCTGTGTTTATCTGGGTCAACCGCTGGCCGACTATGGTTTCAAGGACGGCCATCCTTTCGGCCCGCAACGACACGATGTTTTCAAGGCGGAGCTAATCCGCCAGGGCCTGGACAAACCGCTCGACATACAGGAACCGGTTAAAGCGACCCCGGATTTAATTGAATTGTTTCACACCAGCGACTATATCGAAAAGGTGCGAGATTACTCTAAATTTGGTACCGGCTATCTCGATGGCGGCGACACACCCTCATTTGTCGGTATGTACGAGGCCGCGAGCAGCGTCGCCGGCTCGGTTACCGATGCCATCGATCGTATTATGGCGAAACAATATCGCCGCGCATTTTCACCTATTGCAGGTTTACACCACGCACGTCGACACATCGCCGCAGGATTTTGTGTTTTTAACGATTGCGGCATCGCCATCGAATACCTTCGTCATCAGTATGGCATTAAGCGCGTGGCCTATATTGATATAGACGCGCACCATGGCGATGGTGTTTTTTACAGTTTCGAAGATGATCCCGATTTACTTTTTGCCGATATACATCAGGATGGACGTACCTTATATCCGGGCACTGGTTCTGAACAGGAAACCGGCAAAGGTGATGCGATCGGCACTAAACTGAATATTCCAGTGCCGCCATTTGCGGATGACGCGGTTTTTCAGTCGGTCTGGCCGCAGATAGAGGACTATCTAAAAAAATATGAGCCTGAATTTATCCTGCTGCAATGCGGTGCCGATAGCATTGCAGGCGATCCGATCACCAACATGGCATTTAGTCCCGCTTCGCATGCGCATGCAGCCAGGCGTTTGTGCGAAATCGCCGATTTGTATTGCGACGGCAGAATGCTGGCGATGGGTGGTGGTGGTTACAATCACGACAATATAGCCCGCGCCTGGACCGCGGTTGTCGACGCCATGATCAAAGCGGGTTAGCAGTTAGACCTAATGCCCTGCTCTACCCTCACCCCTGCCCTCGCGAAACGTCGCACCGCCCAGAGGGAGGTGTCGTAAAAAAGGCGACCGTAGGATGGGTGCAACCCATCATCCTGGTTTTGTGACTGTTATTGTATGCCTGCGTGCCTTATTCTGATGGGTTGCACCCATCCTACGCAATGTGCACATTTTCAACCTGCCGGAAAACACAATCCAGGCTATTACGACACCCTCAGAAGGAGAGCGTGCAAGGGAATCTGGATTTAGGAAATTCATTCCCAGCGGACGATATTTTCGTCTGCCACCGCCGACTGCAATAACTCGATCAATGGTACGGCGCGGGTATGCAGGCTTACCGCCGGCTCAGCTTCGTCGGCCTCACCGGCGGGTTCAACAACCTCCACCAGGGATTCAAGCCGATTTTGTAAATTGCTCAGGGCCTGCGGCACATCCTCGGCAATAATAGCACCTGGCACTTTGACCCCGTAATCCATCATTTCCAGCATCTTCAGGCCAACCTCTCCAAACATCATGATGTTGGCGTAGGATTTTGTCTTAAAGGTAATCAACATTTTAGGTCCTCCCCGGAGGACGCAACTTTAACAGACGCATCCGATTTACAACAGCCACAAGTTCCTGTAGGCGTGGCATTGCCAGATTCCCAATCGGATAAGGCGTAATCAAATCGAATCCCTGTTGTTCCAGTTTCTCGATCTCGTATCGCAAAGATGAGACAAGATCATATTCTCGGGCTGATTTATTTTGATTGAAATGATCGATCAAATAACCAATGGATAGTAACTGGGCCGTATCTACCAGTTGTTCGAGTGCCTGCAGGGACACTTCTTCTTCACCATATTGCAGTAGGCGCGTCCCAAAAGCTTTTATTTTCGATTTGCCGGTTTTTGCGAGCGGGGACAGGCAATCGGCTTGTGGAATTCTAGCCGTTTGCCGGGCAATTTCGGGATAATCCAGTTCGGGCTCTGGAACACTGGCTGCCAGTTCCCCGGCCTGTTGTGTCCTGTCGCAGGGCTGATAACTTTCCATCATAACAACCCGATCCGCGACTGAAAAATAATCTCCTGAACCACCCATGACCATGATTATCGAGACCCCTTGCGTATCCTTTAACTGACAAATTCTCTGCAATAAGGGCGTAATCGGTTCGCTGGATTTGGGTACCAGCGATTGCATACGCGCATCACGAATCAAAAAATTGGTCGCCGAGGTATCTTCATCGATTAACAGGGTTTTCGAGCCAGCCGAGATTGCCTCTATGATGCTTGCCGCCTGTGAGCTGCTTCCACTGGCATTGTTGGTAGTAAAAAATTCGCAGTCCTCGCCCCTGGGCAAATTTTGAATGAAGGGCCGGATATCGACACCTGCTATCGCACGGCCGTCTTCGGCTCGCAATTTGAAGCAACTGGCGTCGCTAACCACCCATTCTCGGCCGTCACCTGGAATATGGTTGTAAACGCCCTGCTCTATAGCGCGTAACAGGGTTGATTTCCCATGGAATCCACCACCGACAATTAGATTGATGCCAACAGGAAAAGCCAGACCACGTATCGCCGGCCCATGTTTTCGTGTCAACTCACAGGCCAACGCATTAGGTACGATAAGCTTGATAGCATCATCCAGCGCGCGATCATCGACACCGCTTCGACGTGCAAGCTTAGAGCCATCAGCGGCAAACGCTATCAGATTATTGTCGGCGAGTTGGGCACGCAGATGTTGCTGATCTTCGATACAGTTAACATGTTGAACGACATGGTCTAGATTACTCGCAGCCTCTAATAAAGCCGACCCGACTATTTCCGGCAATATCGAAATCAACATGACTTGTGCATGATCCGCATCGATCCTGCGATTTTTCGCCGGCAACCCAATTTGGAATCGAACTTCGAGCGAGGGCGTTTTAATCAACACGGTACTGCGACGCAGGACCTGTTGACCATAGCTTGCAATATTAAACTCACCGCTACGGCCCGAACCCCGCTTTTCCCTGACCAGTGATTTTATCGCAGCGGCAAAACGGCGGCCGAGATAGTCTTCCAGGGCAATGCGGCGAATTGAATTGTCGTACAGATAATCCGGCAGGCCGGTAGAGGCTAGCGGCAAAACGACACGGCAACGAGAAGGCTCGGCAAATGGGTCGCCCTGTACGTGATCGATATGCAATCGAAAATCGGCAAACCGGAATTCGCCCTGTAATCGCTTATAGGACTTATAACCCTGCCCGTCGATCCGGGTTAACAAGTTTTTTAGATTCTGCATGATATTCAGACAGGATTATACGCAAACCTCGCGTCATTAGCAGTCTGTCGGACTCAGGGAATCGTAGCGAGGATGGTGGGAGAGTAAGCTGGATCGGGGTGTGGGTCGCGTAGCCCGGGCCAAAGTATTCGCTTCGCTCATGGGCCGGCTCTAACTGTCTATGAGGGTGTCGTAAAAGGTTGGATTGTGTTTCCTGGCAAGGCGAAAATGCGCGCAGAAGCGCAGTTTACACGAAGTAAATGAGCATTCGAGCACATTTTCACCAACAGTAGGCGCTTTAGGCGACGCGGCCAGCGGGCGCAAGACGACTTTTTACGATACCCTCATATCGGCAATGGATCAGAAGCTATTACACACATTGATATTGAATCAGGTGGAAATCAGCGTAATCCACCTCTTTACCAAGACTGATATAACCAGCGCCAAACAGGCTTAGTTCTTCTCGACGCAGAAAAATCTCCTGGCCTTCCATGGTTTTAACGAAAGTCCCGTTAGTACTTTGATCGGTAATAATAAATTTTCCACGTCGGTGTTCAATTTTTGAATGGTGACGGGAAATTAGCTCGCCATTTATGATGAGTTCGCAATCACCACCGCGTCCAAGAATATAAGAAGTAGTCGAATTAGGAATAGTATATTCATTGTCTTCATAAGTAAGGATTATGGCATTCGCGGTATGATGCTTGCCGGGATTGGTAAAACTGCTCCTGGCCGCCAAATTGGTCATATCCTCTTCTTCTTCCCACACATACATATAGACATCTAGCGGCTCTTCCCGACCTTTAACCCGCAATCGGTCGAAAGGACGTACATTGTTAGTCAGTTCAGTTTCCTTCAACATAAACGCCATTTCCTTGGTACAAAGGATTTGGCGTTTATGTTGAAGGATACTGAACTGACCAACAATGTACGTCCTTTCGACCGA
>QNFD01000090.1 GCA_003645435.1 Gammaproteobacteria bacterium
CCTATGATGAACCCTGGCGCTGGGATTTTGATCTCGACTGGAAGTCGGTGATCGATATCGACAGCGAGGGCTACCATGTACCGATTGGACATCCCGGGTTGTTCGATCTTTGTGGGTCTTCTTACAAAGACGAGGTGCTTGAATCCGGTATCGGTAGATCATACGGTAGTTTCAAGGATCGAAAGGCGAAAACGCCGCTGGTTAAAAACTACATCGAGTCCCTGCCGGAATCAAACTATTTGCCAGCGTCACATCGGCATCTGTGGATTTACTGGGGTCTGTTCCCCGGAATCGTGATCACCCTGTTTCCCGACATGATAGAGGTTTACCAGGTTTATCCGACGGGTTACCAAAAGAGTGTGATGGCCGGATCCTGTTATGCGTTGCCCGATGCCCGACCAGAAATGGAGACCGCGCGTCAGTACAACCGTGAAATCAACATGGATGTTGGCGATGAAGACGTGCAACTGGTGAAATGGGCCGCGGAAGGCCAGCGTTCCAGTGCTTTCGAAGAAGTTTTGCTGTCCGATCTCGAACTCGGTATTTGCGCCTTTCAGAATCGTTTACGTGAAATCATCCCTGTGGTTTCTCTGGATCGGGCGCCGGAAACCGGAAGCCTGAAAGCAGTCAATCAAAAAATGATCAAAAAGCGCAACTTGATTAGCGCTGCCTAAATGCGCGACCCGCGTTTCGATCCTCTATTCGAGCCACTGGCAATCGGGCCGGTAATCGCACCCAATCGATTTTACCAGGTGCCCCATTGTAGCGGCATGGGTTATCGCCGTCCTCAGATGCTGGCGGCGATGCGTGGTATGAAGGCCGCCGGCGGTTGGGGCGTGGTCTGTACCGAGTACTGCTCTATTCATCCCAGTTCGGATAATATGCCTTTCGCGCACGCGAGCCTGTGGGACAAGGGGGATATCGGCAACCTGCGCCTGATGACCGATGCGGTGCATGAGCAGGGATCTCTCGCCGGGGTTGAACTCTGGTATGGTGGTCGTTCAAGCGCCAACCTGTACACCCGTCAACCAGCCCTGGGCCCGACCAGTCTGCCCAGCACCGGTGGGGCTGGTATGCCGGTTCAAAGCCAGGCGATGACGCTCGACGACATCAGTACCCTCAAAGGCTGGTACCAGGCCGCGGCGCGCCGGGCGCTGGAAGCGAATTTTGATATCGTCTATGTGTATGCTAATCATGAGTACCTGTTACATGATTTTCTCTCACCAAAAATGAATACCCGTACCGATGAGTATGGCGGTTCTCCAGAAAATCGGGTCCGGCTGGTACGGGAGATAATCGAGCAGACACTCGAAACCGTCGGTCATCGCAGCGCCGTGGCAGTACGCTATTCGTTGCCTCCCGAGGGTGTTGCCGATGATGACGGATTGGCCGAAATGTTCCAAATTATCGCAGAGCTCCCCGATCTCTGGGATATTACGGTGAGTGATTACAGCCTGGAAATGGGCAGTTCGAAGTTTGTTAAAGAGGCGTCCAACCAGGCGGCCGTGGCAAAGATCAAGTCGATGACCAGCAAACCCGTGGTGAGCGTGGGCCGGTTCACTTCCCCGGATACGATGTTGAGTCAAATTAACAATGGTATTCAGGATTTCATAGGCGCCGCGCGCCCGTCGATCGCGGATCCTTTCCTGCCGCAGAAAATCAATACGGGTCGACTCGACGATATCCGTGAATGCATCGGATGTAACGTTTGCTATGCGTACGATTCGCTGGGATCACCACTGCGCTGTACCCAAAATCCGACCATGGGCGAAGAGTGGCGCCGCGGCTGGCATGCCGATCGGGTGCCGGGAAAGCATGCAAATGAATCGGTGCTGGTGATTGGCGCCGGTCCGGCAGGCCTCGAAGCTGCCTGTACGCTGGGGCAGAGGGGTTACCCGGTGATTCTGGCTGAAGCCGGGAAGACCCTGGGGGGGCGGGTAACACTTGAGAGTCAGTTGCCCGGGCTATCTGAATGGGCAAGAGTACGCGACTGGCGTATTGGTCAAATAACAAGGATGCCAAACGTCGAGGTCTATCCCGATAACAGACTGGAACCCGAATCCGTATTCGAACTTGAAGCGCGGCATATCATCGTCGCCACGGGTTCGAACTGGCGTAGCGATGGTGTCGGTCGATGGCGGCAGACTGCCTTCGAGGGTTACGATCAGGATTCCGTTATATCGGTTGATAGAATCCTCGCCGGCGAAGTGCCGCGGGGTAGCGTGATCATTTATGACGATGACCATTATTACCTGGGTAGTGCGATCGCGCTGAAACTGCGCGGCCTGGATATTGCCGTGACAATCGTTACCCCTGAAGCCAGGGTAGGTGGCTGGAGCTATCATACCGAAGAGCAGCATGGGACCCTGAAAGCCTTGCATAAAGCCGGCGTCAAGCTTGTCACCGATAAGGGACTTGTGTCCTGGGATGGCTCAAAAGCGACCCTCGAATGTATTTTTAGCGGCATAGCATCCAGCATTGAAGCCGATTTCCTGATACCGCTAACTGCACGCCTGCCGGATGATGCATTATTGTCGGCCGTTAGATCGCAGCGGCAACAATTTCTATCCGGTGGTGGAAAATCGATCCGGGGGATTGGTGACATGATGTCTCCCGGTATAATCGCCGCGGCGGTTTATTCCGGGCACAAGGCCGCGCGTGAGCTGGGCACCGGCGAAGCCGAAATCAATATCGCCGACGATTTTGCGCCGCGCGATACATTATTTATAAACACATACTCACAATCTGGAAACTGATCGATGAGCCGTGATCCCAAGTACGATATTTTATTCGAGCCTGTTCAAATAGGCCCGGTTGTTAGCAAAAACCGTTTTTACCAGGTACCGCATTGTAATGGGCTGGGTCACAGCAGGCCACGCGCCGAGGCAGCTAATCGGCGCATAAAAGCCGAGGGTGGCTGGGGCGTGGTTTGTACCCAGGAAGTAGAGATTCATCCCAGCTCTGAATATACCCCCTCTTTTGAAGGCCGGCTCTGGGATGATCGAGATATACCGGCGCATCGTTTGATGACCGATGCCGTGCACGAACATGGCGCGCTCGCGGGTATCGAGCTGGCTTACAACGCCAGCCATGCGGTTAATTTATACAGTCGTATCGCACCAATGTCGCCAAGCGCACATGTCGTCGACAACAAATATCCGATTCAGGCGCGCGCCATGACGCGTAAGGATATTCGTAATTTAAGGCAGTGGCATGTGGATGCGGCGAGGCACTCGAAGGCGGCTGGTTATGACATTATTTATGTTTATGTCGGGCACAATCTGAGCATTCTGCAGCATTTTCTCAAACCACAATATAATCAACGCAGCGATGAGTATGGCGGATCACTGGAGAATCGAGCACGCCTGATTCGTGAAATACTGATCGATACCAAAGAAGCGGTCGGCGATGACTGTGCGGTAGCGATTCGTTTTGCGGTGGATGAGTTGCGTGGCCCGGATGGCCTGCAGGCCGAATGCGAGGGGCGCGATGTGATCGGAATGCTCGCCGAACTACCCGATTTGTGGGACGTCAATATCAGTGCCTGGGACAACGATTCGGCAACTGCTCGCTTCGAACCGATGGAGGGATTCCAGGAACCCTATACCGCGTTTGTCAAATCACTCACCAGCAAGCCGGTTGTGGGCGTTGGTCGCTTTACTTCGGCAGACGCGATGGTTTCACAGATTAAACGCGGTGTGCTGGATTTGATTGGTGCTGCCAGGCCTTCGATAGCCGATCCGTTTTTACCGGGTAAGATTGATGAGGGCCGCCTCGAGGATATTAGAGAGTGCATCGGTTGTAATATCTGTGTCGCGCAGGACATGGTGTCGGGCCCAATTCGTTGCACGCAAAATCCGACCCAGGGTGAAGAATGGAAGCGTGACTGGCACCCCGAGTCTATTGAAACCGCCGCCAGCGACGATGCGGTACTGGTGGTAGGGGCAGGACCCGCCGGTCTTGAATGTGCGATGCAACTGGCCAATCGCGGCTACCCGGTGACGCTTGCCGAGGCGGGGGACAGCCTCGGTGGCCGCGTAACACTCGAAAGTCAGCTTCCCGGCCTCGCGAGCTATGCGCGTGTGCGTGATTACCGGGAGTCGCAATTGACAGCTAAAACCAATGTGCAGATATATAAAGGCAATAAACTGTCCGCCGAAGATATCCTCGAACTTGAAATACCGCATGTAATCATCGCTACCGGCTCAAGCTGGCGCACCGATGGTGTCGGGCGCCAGCACGCCTTCAAAATAGAGGGCATAGATTCGGTAAAGGTGCTCACAGCCGATGATATTCTAGCTGGCAGCGAAGCACAGGGACGAGTATTGATTTACGATGATGACCACTATTACATGGGTGGTACAATCGCCGAGCTGTGCCGTCAGCAGGGGCTTGAAGTCTGTCTGCTAACGCCCGACTCAAAGGTTTCGAGCTGGACCGAGAATACCCTCGAGCAGGAAAAAATCCAGGCACGTCTGCTGTCGCTAGGGGTCGAAATAATTGTTTCGCATGAAATATCAAACCTGTCCATCGGCGTGGCGAAACTTGCCAACGTCTATGACGAGAACCAGAATCGGGAAGTCGAATTCGATAGCCTGATTTTGCTGACCAGCAGGCAAAGCAACGACGATGTGTACCAGGCACTGTTAGAGCATGAAGATCGTTTCAAGACTCTCGAGAACATCGGTGATTGCAAGGCACCGGGCACGGTGGCGGCAGCGGTTTACGACGGTCATTTAAGCGCGCGCAATCTCGAGTCCACGATTGATTATTATGAGCCCCTGTTCAGGCGTGAAATGCCCGGGCTGGATTAAACCGCATAAAAAAGGGCTAAGCCGGGGGAGGTATAGCCTGTCCGCCAGTTCGGTATAAGGCTAGACACGATAAACCAGTCTGCCTCTTCGGCACTCATAAATTACTCTCTAAAAATGCTGGATTTAGCCGCGACATATGTCAGAATCTGCCGACTCTAATCCACATTTCTATGCCATGCCACACTGGTTAGCACCGCTCCTTTCCCCGCGCTCAATCGCGATCGTCGGGGCCTCCGAAAATGAAGGCAGCCTGGCCGCAATTACCCACCGGCAACTCGTCGACCGCGGTTTCAGGGGTGATATTTTTTCGGTGAATCCGAAATACGATAACTTGCACGGCAACACCTGCTATGCATCCTTGCCCGAGTTGCCGGCGGTACCCGACCTCGTGGTATTAGCAATTAGCGGCCTGGTGCTGGAAAAATGTTTTTACCAGGCTATCGAACTAAAGGTTGGCGGTATGGTTATATACGCGGCGAACTATGTAGAGAATGACACCAGGCCCAGGTTAACCGAGCGTCTCAAACACAGGGCTGTCGAGGCTGGTATCCCGGTATGTGGTGGTAACTCGATGGGTTTTTACAACTACGACGATAAGATTTTTGTGAGTTTTGACAGTCCGCCGGACGGGAGGCCGAAAGGGAACATCGGGCTGATCTTGCATTCGGGCTCCGGCATGACTTATCTCGCCAATAACGATGCCCGATTTTGCTTCAATTACGTGATCGCGAGTGCACAGGAAACCAACGCCACGGTAGGCGACTATATGGATTACCTGCTCGATCAATCCAGTACGAGGGTAATCGCGATTTTGCTCGAAGCGGTACGCGATGTGCCCACCTTTGTCGCCGCGCTCAAAAAAGCGCGTGCGAAGGCGATTCCAGTCGTGATAACAAGGCTGGGCCGGACCGAGAAATCGGCACAGCTGGCGATGAGTCATTCTGGCGCTATTGTTGGAAATCACGAGGCTTTCGTTGCGGTCTGCGAGCGCTATGGTGTAATTCTCTGCAATGACGCCGATGAAATGATTGTTACCGCGATGCTGTTTGGCGCCGGCTTCCGGGTCTCTGCGGGCGGGCTCGCCAGCATGCTCGATTCTGGCGGCATGCGCGAGCAAATGATCGATCTGGCAGAAGATCATGGTGTCGAGTTTGCACAAATCTCTACGGTCACCACCGACCTACTTCGGAAAAATCTGGAAACCGGCCTCGAGGCGGTCAACCCGATGGATGGCATGGGCGCGCTGGGGCGCGATACCGGCAAGGTATACCTGGAATGCGGTAAGGCCCTGCTTGATGATGCCGATACCGGCTTACTCAGTTTTGAATTCGAATTTCGTGACGGATTTTCGCATTACCCCGAATTATTTGGCGTGGTGAGAGAGCTGGCACGGCAATACGACAAGCCTGTACTATTGTTGAACAGCTGCAGTTTTACCAATATTAGCGATACCGCCGCGGAATTGACCCAGCAGGGGATTCCAGTAATCAATGGTATCGATGTCGCGTTGCGTTCTATTCGAAACCTGGTTGGATTTAATCCCGAAGCTGGAAATTCAGGCGCACACCCCGAAACTGGATTTGACTCGATATTAATTAGCAAATGGGCCGGCACATTGAAGTCGCTCACCTCCTGTGACGAAATAACATCGCTGTCCCTGATGTCGGATTTTGGCTTGCCGGTTGTTGATCACCGCGTCGCTGACCGCATAGGACAGGTCATCGACGCCGCCGGGTCATTCGGCTATCCGCTGGTCATCAAAACTGCCGAGCCGGAGATAATGCATAAATCGGATAGCGGCGGGGTCAAGATCGGTATTCAAAACCAGCAGGGCCTCGAAGCGGCCTACCGGGAATTAGATGCTCGTCTCGGCAAACATGTTGTGGTGATGCCGATGGTCGAACCAGGGATCGAAGTATCGGTGGGTATGAAAAACGACCCGCAGTATGGACCCCTGGTAATCGTCGCCTGTGGCGGGGTGTTGATAGAGTTGTTAAGCGATCGCGCGTTTGCCCTGGCGCCGTTTGACCGCATCGAGACGAACGCGATGATCGACCAGTTAAAGCTTGCCAGGCTGCTCGATGGCGTGCGTGGGCAACCTGCTGTTGACCGTAACGCACTGGTCGATTTAATTGTAAGGTTTTCCGAACTGGTCTGTGAATTTACAGAAACAATTGCCGAAATCGACCTCAACCCGGTAATTGTGAATCAGTCAGGGTGCACCATCGTTGATGCATTAATAATTCCGAAAGGCTAGCCCGTTTACTGCCGGTATCCAAATAGTTTTTGTTCGATTATTTTCTCGGCGACACCCTCGGGTAAATCCGCTTCCCAGCTTCCCCGGCCATTCGGCAGCTGTTTAAGCACCTCGCGTGAAAAAATGTTAAACAGGTCGCGATCACTCGGCTCGATACCGAAGATAAAATCATTCTCCAGCAAATGACGATATAGATATTGAAGGTTAGCCGGCAGGTTCACGTTGGAATAATCATTGTATTCGCCTGACTGATCGATCTCCGGATAAACCAGTAAACGGGTGTTGTCCGGGAATAGTTTACCGAACCCCGCGAGGATTCCACCTTCGACGCCGCGGTAGGTGCTTTCATCAAAAATTTCCCTGATGTTTACGATGCCGACGACTATGCCGATCTGCAGCTTGGTAAATTGCCTGAAGTAGGCGCGCAGTGAAAAATAGCGGGCGTAATCCGTAATCATTACGCTATAACCCAGGCTATTCATCAAGCCAACGCGTGCAATCAGGTCGTCTTCTGACACCATCAAATCATTGCCGCGTAGATCAGTCAGTGAAATTTCAGCCAGCGCAACGCTATTTTCCGGGTCCACCCCTTCCGAATCGGTAAAGACCTTGAGTCCCTGTTCAATCATATCGACATTCAAGCGGGTCACTGGTCTGAAAGTCCCCCTGATGGTGAGTACGTTTTTTCGGTGCAGCATATCAGCTGGTACGACCACTGAACCGTCGGGCTTGAACATAATTGCGCGGGCTTTCCAGCTTCGGATCAAGTGCAGGTTGATAGCGCAATTATCTATCTCTTCAAAATAAGGGCCGTAGAATTCGATAGAATCGATTTCGATGCGGTCCTGCTCAATATTATCTGTCAGGGATTCGATGATTGTTTTCGCATTTTCAAAATAGTAATACGCGGCATAAATCAAATTAACACCGAAAATACCCAGTGCATTCTGTTGTCTTTCGGCACTGGTATCACGCATCCGGATATGCGCGATGATTTCGGAAGGTTCGGCACCCGGATACATCTGAACACGAATACCGCACCAGGCATGACACTCGTTGTTAGCCTTGAAGCTCTTTGTTGCCGCCGTTGCACCGTAGGAAAAAAAGCGCGAGGCTTTTGGGCGTGAGGTGCCAACCCGGTTGATAACCAGGTCAAATTCCTTTTCCAGCATCGCCTGTACGCGCGCCCGGCTCACATAACGCCCGTCTTCCTGTACACCATAGATTGCATCGGAAAATTTCATGTCATAGGCAGACATGGTTTTTGCGACAGTGCCTGCCGCCGCACCGGCCTTGAAAAACTGTCTGGCTACTTCCTGGCCGGCACCAATCTCTACGATCGTGCCATATTTACCTTCATCGAGATTGAGGCGCAATGCCTTATCTATTGTACTGCGACTGCTTGTGTTCTTGTCCATAATATGCGGGAAATTCCGAGTAGTGGATGAGCAAGCATAACTATAACAATAAGATACAGGCTCATGCTATATCATTCGAATCTATCCAGGCCATGATCGAGATCATTTTAAGCGCCACGGGATAGTTTTACAGGCTTTATTTTCGGTCATCGATATATCTGTTCATGCCTCCCCCTTGTTGGCGGCCAGCAGGTACAGCATTTCGAGGCCCAGAGTTGCGGCCGCCAGTGAAGTAATGTCGGCGTGATCGTAGGATGGTGCGACTTCGACTATATCCATGCCGATAAGGTTTAATCCCTGTAAACCACGAACAATTTTCAGAGCGCGGTCAGTGGTCAGGCCGCCGATTACCGGTGTGCCGGTGCCCGGTGCGTAAGCTGGGTCGAGGCAGTCGATATCGAAGGTTATATAACAGGGCGTGTCACCGACACGTTTTTTCACTCGATCGATTATTTGCTCAACGCCTAAATCGTTTGCCGCCGCGGCGCTGATCACTTCGAATTCGTGTTTGCTTTCGGTGTATTCGGTACGGATGCCGATTTGTATGCTCTTGTCCGCATCGA
>QNFD01000091.1 GCA_003645435.1 Gammaproteobacteria bacterium
AATGTTTCCATACAGGGCTATCGCCCGGCAAGGGTTCGTATATTGGGCTGTCTTCGGCATCGCTCAGGGTGATACAGGTGGCACCGATAGCGAGCAAACTATCCTCGGTTTGCTCGAGCTCGTCTTCACTGCATTGAACGCTGAGTTGCCACCAGGCCACTAGGAGCCTGTCCGAGAATAGGGGTCGTAGCGAGGGAAAGTCATTTTGAGTCCAATTTTTTGGTCATTTGAGGCGAATAGTTACTCATATTTAACGAGAATGAGCGGAAAATTGGGCCAAAATGGCTTTTCCGCAGTAGACCTTCTATTCTCGGCCAGGCTCCTAGCTAATACCCAGCTTTTTCTCCAGGTAGTGGATATTGGTGCCACCATTTGCGAAATTGGGATCGTCGATAATTTCTCGTTGTAATGGGATATTGGTTTTAATGCCTTCAATCACAATTTCGGAAAGCGCGCCTTTCATACGCGCTATCGCAGATTCCCGGGTGCCGCCATAGGTGATCAATTTGCCGATCATAGAGTCGTAATAAGGCGGCACGGTGTAGCCGTTGTATATATGAGAATCCATTCTTACCCCGGGTCCGCCGGGTGCGTGATAGAGCGTTATCTTGCCGGGCGAGGGCAGGAAAGTTTTGGGGTCTTCCGCGTTGATTCGACATTCTATGGCGTGACCATGAAATTCAATCTCTTCCTGTTTGTAACGTAATGGGTTACCCGACGCGATCGATATTTGCTCCTTGATAATATCCACCCAGGTTATCATTTCAGTCACCGGATGCTCGACCTGCACGCGTGTGTTCATCTCAATGAAAAAAAATTGACCTTTTTCAAACAAAAACTCGAAGGTGCCGGCACCCTCATAGCCCATTTGAATACAGGCGTTTGCACAACGCTCACCAATTTCCTTGCGTTGCTCCGGGGTTATCCCCGGGGCCGGTGCTTCTTCGAGAACTTTCTGGTGGCGGCGCTGCATCGAGCAATCGCGTTCTCCCAGGTGAATGGCATGACCATGGGAATCGGCCAATACCTGAATTTCTATATGACGGGGCGAACCGAGGTATTTTTCCATGTAAACGACATCGTTGTTGAACGCGGCTCCCGCCTCAGAACGGGTAAGTTGAATGGAATTTAACAGGCTACCCTCGGCGTGGACAACCCGCATACCGCGACCACCACCACCACCGGCTGCCTTGATAATAACCGGATAGCCGATTTTCCGGCCTAGTTCGAGACTCCTTTCCTTATCGTCGGTCAATGGACCATCGGAGCCAGGTATGGTAGGAACACCAGCTTCTTTCATCGACTTAATTGCGGCGATCTTGTCGCCCATGGTTCGAATTGCTGCAGCGCTGGGGCCGATAAATTTAAATCCGCTGGATTCAACCTGTTCGGCGAATTCTGCGTTTTCCGACAGGAAACCATAACCCGGGTGAATACCCGATGCATTGGTTAATTCGGCAGCACAGATTAAAGCGGGAATATTGAGATAACTATCGATCGACGGGGCAGGGCCAATACAGACCGATTCGTCAGCGAGTCGCACATGCTTGAGTTCGCGGTCAGCGGTGGAGTGTACTGCCACTGTTTGAATTCCCATTTCACGGCATGCGCGTAGAATGCGCAGGGCGATTTCACCTCGGTTGGCGATGACTATTTTGTCTAACATGCGGGATATTACTCGATAATAAACATAACCTGGTCAAATTCGACCGGGCTACCATTTTCAATCAGGATGGAGCGGATTATGCCTGCCTTGTCCGATTCGATCTGATTCATCATTTTCATTGCTTCAATAATGCAGAGGGTATCGCCGACATTGACTGACTGCCCTTCCTTGACGAAAGGACTCGATGTTGGCGAGGCCGCGCCATAATAAGTACCCACCATTGGAGACTTTACATGGTGCCCCCTGGGTTCCTGCGCGGGTGCCGGAGATGTGCCGGCAGCCGGTGCCGCTACAGCCGCTGCGGCGGGCACTGCGGCGGCGGGAGCAAGTTGCATGACCGCGGGTAGTCGAGAGATACGAACTGATTCCTCGCCTTCCTTGATCTCGAGTTCGGCTATGCCTGATTCTTCGAGCAACTCGATTAGTTTTTTGACTTTGCGTATATCCATTATTGACTTCTCGTTGGATTGGATTGATTGCATTGAAAGATGGCAGCCTCAAGGGCCAGTAAATAACTATTTTTACCAAAGCCGCTGATGACACCGGTAGCAATATCGGACAGGTAAGAATGTTTTCGAAAGTCTTCCCGGGCGTGGACGTTGGACAAATGGACTTCGATAAATGGTATCTTCGAGGCTAAAAAAGCATCGCGAATGGCAATGCTGGTGTGCGTAAAGGCGGCGGGGTTGATAATAATCATCTGGATCCCGCTGCTGCCTGCCTGCTGGATTCGACCGACAATTTCACCCTCGATATTTGACTGAAATGTTTCCAGCTCAAGCTTGTTTGCGTTGGCTTTTTCGAGCAGGGACGCATTGATTGATGCCAGCGTATCGGCGCCGTAAACCTCGGGTTCCCGACTACCAAGCATATTCAGGTTCGGTCCATGGATAACCAGTATATTTGTCATTTATTGGATTTATCAGGCGTCTGAAAGAACAAATTAATAATAGCCGAGATTTTCACATAGTAGGGAGATAGAGTCCAGTTATTGTCTGTTTTTTACACAATTGGCGAAGTTATCAACAATTTGCACGAGACTAACCAGTTCAATTCATATCGGATGGAGCAATTTTAAAACCTGTTTGCGTAGTTCGACCAGACTGATTTGGCCGGTGTGCGAGTAACTAATGTTGCGCTCGCTATCTATAATCACGGTAAAAGGCAGGGCGCCGCTAGCATTGCCGAATATCGCGTTATACATTGGTATATGACTGCTGGCGAGAAAGGATGGGTAGTTCATCGCGTACTCATCGGCGAAGGAAATAATGTTTTCTGCACTATCCAGGGCGAGCCCGAGGACCTGAACCTGGTCCCCGTATTCAGTTTGCAACGCAATCAGGTCGGGAACCTCGCGACGGCAGGGTACACACCAGGGTGCCCAGAAATTGACGACTAAAATCTGCTGTTTCCAGTCACCTAGTTTTTTATTGGCGCCATCCAGACTAATCAGCGGAATTTCTTGCAACGATACCGGCAGTTGTGGCTGCGAGAGCTCGGGTTTGAACGACTGTATCTCGGAGAAGGTTCGTTCCGGGGTCCATAGTTGAAACAGGGCCACGCCGGTAACCAGCGATACCAGGCTCACGAGAACCACTGCCAGGGTTTTTCGAGTCATCATGCTACTGGAAAGTTTTGATCACGTGTGCGGCGAATTCTTCGCCGGACATTTCACCTACGACGCGTCTATGACGCATTTCCCGGCCCTCGGCATCATAAAATAAAATCGCCGGCGGGCCATATATACCCAGGGAATTCATCAGCTGAGTGTCTATCGCATCGTTATCGGTGACGTCGGTTTGCAAGGTCGCCACCCGATCCAGTGCGCGCAGCACATCGGGATGGGTGAACGCGTATTTTTCCATCACCTTGCAGGAAATACACCAGTCGGCGTAGAAATCGAGCATCGTGGGGATACTTTGCGCAACCGAATTTGCGAGTGCCAGTTGTAATCCCTGTTCCCCCTTGATTTGTCGAAATACCACGTGTTCTGCCTGTTGGCCGATTGACGGTCCCTGGGCCAGAGGACTGCTAATACCTTTCAATGGCTGCACCAGGTCCTTGCTGCCTGCCGCGGCGCCGAGCAGGTAAGCCGCACCGTAGATGAGTAATATAATACCCAGTCCCTTGTTCAGTTTTTTCCAGCCGGAAGCGGTTTCAGACAGGGTTTCGAGTGCGCCCATATAGATAGACGAGGTGATCACCAGGGCAGCTATGAGCAGCATGGTGATATCGGTTGGCAGGAATCTTTCCAGCAGCCAGATTGCGACAGCGAGTAAAACCACGCCGAATATCGCCTTGACCCGGTCCATCCACTGGCCCGCATGCGGCAATAATTTGCCCGCCGAGGTTCCAACCGCCAATAGCGGCACACCCATTCCCAGGCCGAGTGCAAAAAGTGCGAGGCCGCCAAGTTGCCAGTCCTGGGTTTGCGAGATGAAAATCAATGCCCCGACCAGGGGTGCGGTGATGCAGGGGCCAACAATGATCGCCGATAGAAAACCCATGATGCCGACACCGATTAAGGTGCCGCCCTGTTGACTGCTACTTAACGCCGAGAGCCGACTTTGAATCGCATTTGGCATTTGTATTTCATAAAATCCAAACATTGATAGTGCCAGCAATACAAACAATGCGGCGAAAACACTGAGGATTATCGGATCCTGGAACCAGATTTGAATATTGAACTCGGCGCCGTAGTAACCGACGATTGCACCAGCAATGGCGTAGGTGGTAGCCATCGAGAGCACGTACACGAGCGACAGTGAAAAAGCTTTTCGAGTGGTAATAGTTTCACCCTGGCCGGCGATTATGCTCGACAGAATCGGGATCATAGGAAATACACAGGGGGTGAAGGTCAGACCAATTCCCGCGAGGAAGAACAGGGCAACAATCAGCAATAGACTTTCGTTTTGCAGTAACTGTGCAAAATAGCCCTGTTCTGAAACCGGCGGCGCCCCGGTTGCGCTCAGCGATTCCTGAGCCGTAGGCGAAGCAATACTGGTTTTAACGGAAGAATCTGGTTGACGATCACTGATATCGATCAATCCGGCCGTCTTGTCTATTTGCAAATATTTGGTGATCGGCGGATAACAGATCAGGTCCTCGACACAGCCCTGGTACTGGTATGCAAGGGTATACTGATTACTGGCATTCGCAGCCGAAATAACGGGTATAGAAATATTAACCTGCTCGTGGTAAACCTCCATGCGGCCAAAAAACTCGTCGTCTTTGGTATCGCCGTCCGGCAGGCTAACGCTGCCTATCGAATGTCCGCTACCGTCCACCAGGGTAAACCTGAATTTGTCTTTATACAGATAGGTATTCGGGTAGATCAGGATGTCGGTTTGCACAATTCCATTGCGGTCCAAACTCGCTGACAGCATGAAGGCTTTGTCGGGATGCGGTATTTCATTATCCGCTGCTAAACCAATGCTTTCACCGAGAGATTGCAGTATGTCCAGCGAATTACTGTTGGAGGGCTGAGAATCCAGCACATTCGAGCTTTGAAAACTGGAGTCGCCTGTAATGTCCGAGAGCAGTCCCTGCAAGGCATTGACGCTTTGTACATCATCGTTGTCGCTCGAAGCGGTTTTGGTGCGATAAGCGGTTGGTAAAATTCGAGCACTGGAGCCTGTGTTAAGACTTAACAGCTGCCTTAGCGGTGGATAGCAGACGCCGATGTCCGCGCAACCCTGACCCGTGGTTTTAACCTTGAGATCTAGCGTCCCGGCCTGATCGAACAAAATTGGCAGGATGATTTTTAATTTGCCCCGATACACCTCCATGTCGCCAAAAAATTCATCATTTTTGATTTTACCTTTGGGCATGATGGCCGTATCAAAACGCGCGCCGGATGACTCGATCTCAAACTCAAATCGTTCGCGATACATGTAATAACCCGGAGCGATATCGTATTCTGCGACCAGGTTTTTGCCTTCTATCCTGGCTTCCAGGCTGAAAGCCTGTTCCGGCGGGAGCAACTCGTCGCCCTGTGCGAATAGTGGTGTTGTAGCAGGCAAAAGCAGGCATACCAGCAAACACCAGCGCGAAACCTGTTTCAGTAATTCAATCTTGTGTGTGGCCGCTTTTAATAGCATTTAATCTTCGGTTCCAATACCGCATTCAGCTTTATACAGTTAGTAGAGTATATCTGCGGTAAAACGTTTAGTTTTGGCAACCAGTTTATTCCTGACCAGGTATGCGCCGGTTCGTAAACTGTTTCAAAACTAGATTTGCATTTGTTTGCCGGATAATAATCTGGCATGGTTTTAAGGTCAGGCCCATTGCACAAAATTATAGTGCATTTATCGGCCAGGCATTGAAACAGTGATATGCTACGCATATATAGTCAGTATTGCTGTATTACCAGAGAGATAGTCAAGTTTAGCAATTAATCCATTGCAGACCTGATATTAGAATCATCCGGGTATAAAGCGGCGCAAAGTGTAACCACAGGGTAACTATGTTTCCAGTCATCGCGGTAATTTTTTTAGTCGTGCCGATAGTTGAAATCTACCTGCTGATTCAGGTTGGACAGGTAATTGGCGCCCTCTGGACCGTGTTTCTGGTGGTGTTTACAGCGGTGGTTGGTGTCTGGTTACTGAAAATTCAGGGCATGTCAACGCTGATGCGAGCGCAGGAAAAGATGCAGACTGGACAAATGCCTGCCCAGGAAATGCTCGAAGGAATGGGGTTGTTACTGGCGGGCGCGTTTTTACTCACACCCGGGTTTTTTACCGATACGGTGGGGTTTTTACTGTTGCTGCCGCCGGCCAGGGCCTGGTTGGTGAGCAAACTGGTCGCTCACTTGATGCGATCGGGTCAATTCGTTGGGCAGGCGAGTGTGCACGGCTACGAATTTGAATCGAAATCGCGCCGGAAAGGCACTGATTCAGATGTTATTGAAGGCGTACATTATAAGCGCGAAGACTAATTCGATTTCCTGAAATATCGCTTTCTGCCATCTGTCCGACATCAATTGGTGCGTGAATTTCCGGTTTCAACGATAAATTCAACTTTAAGCGCTTGAAAGTCCTATTTTCCACCCCATATCCCTTGACTAGCAGAAGTTGCTGAATATGATTAGCACTCACTTGATGTGAGTGCTAACTCGCAGCGAATACTAATCGCCATCCCTGTAGGAAGGCGGAAAATTTTAAACGAAAACAAACTGGAGAATAGCAACAATGAATATTCGTCCCTTGCATGACCGCGTGGTCGTCAGGCGTAAGGAAGAAGAAACCACCACAGCCGGTGGTATCGTGATTCCTGATTCAGCAACCGAAAAGCCAAGTACTGGCGAAATTATTGCAGCCGGTAACGGCAAAGTCACCGACTCGGGTGATGTACGAGCGCTCGATGTCAAAGTAGGCGACACAGTTTACTTTGGTAAATATTCCGGTACTGAAATCAAGGTAGATGGTGAAGAGCTACTAATCATGCGCGAAGATGACATCATCGCCATTGTTGAATAATTCATAGTATATAGAGAGGTTAAATCTCAATGAGTGCAAAAGAAGTAAAATTTGGTGATGATGCGCGTAGTCGCATGATCAGTGGCGTTAACATTTTGGCTAACGCGGTTAAAATCACGCTGGGTCCCAAGGGCCGTAACGTGGTCCTCGACAAGAGTTTTGGCGCGCCAACCGTCACTAAAGACGGTGTTTCGGTAGCGAAAGAAATCGAGCTCGAAGACAAGTTCGAAAACATGGGTGCACAAATGGTTAAAGAAGTTGCTTCGCATACTTCTGATGTTGCTGGTGACGGTACCACGACTGCGACCGTTCTGGCGCAGGCAATTGTTCGCGAAGGCATGAAAGCTGTCGCTGCCGGCATGAATCCGATGGATCTCAAGCGCGGTATCGATAAAGCTGTCAATGCAGCGGTTGAACATTTGCATAAAGCTTCTACGCCCTGCGCAGATACCAAGGCTATCGCCCAGGTAGGCACGATTTCTGCTAACACTGATGAGAGTGTCGGTAGCATCATTGCCGAGGCGATGGATAAGGTAGGTAAAGAAGGCGTTATCACTGTAGAAGAAGGTTCATCTTTCGACAATGAACTGGAAGTAGTCGAAGGTATGCAGTTCGATCGTGGTTATCTTTCTCCTTACTTCGTCAACGACCAGTCAACCATGTCGGCCGAACTCGAAGAGCCAATGATTTTGCTGTTCGACAAGAAAATCTCCAACATCCGTGAATTGCTGCCGATTCTCGAAGGCGTGGCGAAAGCAAGCAAGCCATTGCTGATAGTCGCTGAAGACATCGAAGGCGAAGCCCTGGCAACACTGGTAGTCAACAGTATGCGCGGTATAGTTAAGGTTTGCGCGGTTAAGGCGCCTGGTTTTGGTGATCGCCGTAAGGCCATGCTACAGGACATTGCAGTATTGACCGGTGGTCAGGTAATCTCTGAAGAAGTGGGCCTGAGCCTGGAAAAAACCACCCTGGAAGACCTGGGTTCTGCCAAGAAAGTAACCATTACCAAAGAAAATACTACGATTATTGATGGTGCAGGTTCGACTGATGATATTCAGGGTCGTATCACCCAAATCAAAGCGCAGATGGAAGAGTCAACTTCAGATTACGATACCGAGAAGATGCAGGAACGCCTGGCCAAGATCGCCGGTGGTGTTGCCGTGATCAAGGTTGGTGCGGCAACTGAAATCGAGATGAAAGAAAAGAAAGCCCGCGTAGAGGATGCATTGCATTCGACTCGCGCCGCGGTTGAAGAAGGTGTTGTTGCAGGCGGTGGTGTTGCATTGATTCGTGTCTGCGCTGCTATCGAAAAGCTAAAGGGCGCCAACCACGACCAGGACGTTGGTGTCAACATAGCGCGTCGCGCGATGGAAGAGCCAATGCGTCAGATCGTCGCCAATGCAGGTGATGAGGCTTCTGTTGTAGTCAATAAGGTTAAAGGCCTGAAGGGAAACAATGGCTATAATGCCGCCACGGGTGAATACGGCGATATGATAGCAATGGGTATCCTCGATCCAACCAAGGTAACTCGTTCCGCATTGCAAAATGCCGCGTCAGTTGCCGGCCTGTTGATCACCACAGAGGCGATGATTGCCGATGCGCCGGTTGAAAAAGCTGCTATGCCACCAATGGGTGATATGGGTGGCGGTATGGGCGGCATGGGTGGAATGGGCGGCATGATGTAAGTCGTTCACAAACCTGAACTGTTGTACCCGAAAGCCCCGCTACATGCGGGGCTTTTTTTATGGTGTGTTAATTCAATTAGAATTAGCCATTAGAAATGGCTATTAGAAATGGC
>QNFD01000092.1 GCA_003645435.1 Gammaproteobacteria bacterium
CATCGACCACGTAGGGTGCCACGATCGCCTGTGTCGGGCAGACATCGATGCAGGCGGTACAACGACCACAGTGGTTTTCGACCGGCTGGTCGATATCCAGCTTCAGATCGGTGTAAATTTCTCCCAGGAAAAACCAGGAACCATGATCACGATGCAGAATATTGCTGTGTTTGCCCTGCCATCCTATGCCGGCTTTGGCCGCCAGCGCCTTTTCCAGTACCGGGGCGCTATCGGTAAACACCCGGTAACCCATATCTTCTACCAGCTCTGAAATTCGTGTCGCAAGGCGTTGCAGGCGCTTGCGCATTAACTTGTGATAGTCTCGTCCCAGGGCATAGCGTGAAACGTAGGCCAGTTCACCGTGATCGATCAGGTCGACTGGCCAACTGCCTTCTTCGATGCGGTAGTCGAGCCGGACACAGATGACAGACAGTGTGTCAGGGACCATTAGTTCCGGATTCAATCTCTTTTCAAGGTTTCGAGCCATATACGACATCTCGCCATGATAGTTTTGCTCGATCCATTTCACATAGTTTGCGTGATGCGAATCCAGCCGGGTATCGGTAATCCCCACTTGCTGAAAGCCGAGATCGAGGCCGATATTTTTAATCTGCTGGTTTAAGGCGGACTGGGCGGAAATTTTCATCTAATTCGATCTACGGGAGTCATAGCGGATAGCTTTGTCCGGCTAAATAACCGGGGTTGTCGGGTGCATATTTCAAAACGATCAGTACAATATCGTATTTTTACCGAAACCTGAAATGTCTATCTATATTGCACTCGCCCTTGCAGGTGCTGCCGGCGCGATGAGCCGCTACTGGGTGTTGAGAACGGCCTATTCCTGGCTCGGTGACAACTTCCCCTATGGCACATTAATGGTGAATGTCAGCGGTTCGCTGGTGATGGGTTTTTTAACCGTACTACTGGTTCACCGTTTCGATGTTAGCCAGGAGATTCGCCTCGCTCTACTGGTTGGGTTTCTAGGCTCGTTTACCACATTTTCAACCTTTTCGATGGATACTGTCCACTGGCTCGAAAATGGGGCAGTACTGAAAGCGCTTGTCTATGTTTTTCTGAGCGTAATTGCCTGTGTGCTCGGTGCCTGGGGTGGGCTAATTTCCGCAAGACATATATTTTTAAGATAATTATCCAGTTCTTTATGGAGCATTAATGTTAGACCCGAAACTCTTACGAAATGATCTCGACGCCATAGCCGAGAAACTGTGTGTTAAGAACTATGTTCTTGATAAGCAGTTATTCAAACAACTGGAAGATCAGCGTAAATCATTGCAAGTTAGCACCCAGCAATTGCAAAGTGACAGAAACAGTAAATCGAAAGCGATAGGCAAGGCAAAGGCTCAGGGCGAGGATATCCAGCACTTACTGGATGAAGTGAGCGATTTGGGTGACAGTCTCAAGCAGGCAGAAAATCAGCTTGGCGAGCTACAGGCCGAACTCGATGATTTGCTGTTGCTGATGCCAAATATTCCCGATGGGTCAATTCCTGCCGGGGATTCCGAAGATGATAATATCGAGGTGTTAAGCTGGGGTGAAATACCGAAATTCGACTTCGAAATTAAAGACCATATCGATCTCGGTACAGCTTTGAAAGGTTTGGATTTCGAACGTGCGGCAAAGCTTTCCGGGGCAAGGTTTGTCACTATGACCGGGCCTCTGGTCACTCTGCACCGCGCGCTGATTCAGTTCATGATCAATCAACACAGTCTGCAGCATGGTTATACCGAGGCTTATGCACCCTACCTGGTAAATGAAGCGACGTTGACCGGTACCGGTCAGCTACCCAAATTCAAGGCCGACCTTTTCCATCTGGATTCAGAAGATAACAATCTTTTCCTGATTCCCACTGCCGAGGTGCCCATCACCAATTTTGTCGCTGATACGATTCTGGAGGCCAGTGATCTACCCCTGAAATATGTCTCGCACACTCCCTGTTTTCGTTCGGAAGCAGGGTCCTATGGGCGCGATGTCCGTGGCCTGATGCGTCAGCATCAGTTCGAGAAGGTTGAACTGGTACAAATCGTCAAGCCCGAAGAGTCGATGCAGGCACTTGAAGAGCTTACCGGTCACGCGGAAGCAATACTGCAACTGCTCAAACTGCCTTATCGAAAAGTAGTGCTCTGCGGCGGCGATCTCGGGTTTGCTTCGGCCAAAACCTATGATCTGGAAGTCTGGGTACCCGGTCAAAACGCGTACCGTGAAATATCCTCCTGCAGTAACATGCTCGATTTCCAGGCCAGGCGTATGAAAGCGCGTTGGCGTAATCCAGCGACCGGCAAACCGGAACTGGTACATACTTTGAATGGTTCGGGCCTCGCCGTGGGCAGAACCCTGTTAGCGATCATGGAAAACTACCAGCAGGAGGATGGCAGTATACGCATACCCGCTGTACTGCAGCATTTAATGCATGGAATCGCCGAAATTCGGTCTTAAGCAACTATACTAACGGGAGTATTTACGAGTAAGCCGGTGATTTATGAAATGGATCCTAATGCTGTCAGGAGCGGCTCTGGTCATAGCTGCGTCGCTTTCGTTTACCATTCTCAAAGGTGATGATGGAGAGCCACTTCTCAGTTTTTCTGACATTAAAGTACCGGAAGTTGACCTGGAGAATATTTTTATAATGAATATGCTGGAAAGCTGGTGGGTTTCAAGTTCAGAATTACCCAGGGCCGAAAGTACTATTTACCAATGGACCGATACGGAGGGCAATCTGCAATTTAGCAATAGCCCGCCACCCACAGGTATCGAATACACGGAGAAGAAGTATGACCCTAATGAAAACGTGATTCCGGCTGTGAGCACCGATTCGAACGATGCCAACTAATATGGCGATGCCGACAGTATATTTTCACCTGGAGTCATTGAAAAGTTGTTCAAAGACGCGAATAATGTCGATCAGTCACAAACTAAGCGAAAAAATAACCTGGATGCCGTACTCGGCCAATAAGAGAGAACTATGAGTTTATTAAAATTTACACCAATTTTATTATGTTTCGTTGCATTATCCGCTAATGCAGCGGGTAAATCCGCTTTTATCAATCCCTCGATAATTATCGAGCAGGCGCCGCAGGCTGTCGCGGCGTCAAAAGCGCTGGAGCAGGAATTTAGTCAACGCGACAATGCCCTGCGCGCCGCAGCCGGTGAAATTCAGGAATTAGAAAAAAGCTATCGAAACGATAGTGCGATCATGAGTGCCGATCAAAGAAAAAAAGTGGAAGACGAAATTGTTCAGAAAAAACGTAAATTTCAGTTTGACCAGCAATCGATTAACCAGGATTTGCAGAAACGGCGCCAGCAAGTATTACAGGGACTGCAAAAGACGATCTCGATCGTGATACGCAAATATGGCAAGGAAAACGGTTATGACTTCATATTCACGGAAGGTGTGGCTTACGCAAGTGAAGAAGTCGATATTACCGATGAAATCCTGAAGGAACTGGCCAAACAATAATTAGTGGTCACCGGGCTAACCCGGTGACCGTTTATTGCAAATCTGGTAATACGAACCTGTTTATATAAAAACTGGGCTTGCTTTATTAATCAATTATTAATAATTAGTCCTCGGTACCACTTTTCAATGCCTCGGCAGGGGCCCCGGCGGTTTCAGTCTTCTTGGCCTGCGCTGAAGGGGTATGACTGGAACTGCCTTGAATCGGCCTCTCAGTTACATTCGCTGGTGCTTCGGCCTTTTTCTCAGGCGAATTAACAGTATTATTTTCTGATTTAGGTTCGACCGATTTAGATTCAACAGGCTTGGCTTCAACTGGTTTAGCTGCAACGGGCTTATCCTCGCCAGGCTTAGCTTCAACTGTTTTGGTTTCAACAGGTCTGGCTTCAACTGCCCTGGCTTTAACTGAATCGGTTTCGACAGATCTGGACTCGGCCGATTTAGACTCAACAGCTTTATTTCCACCCTGCACGGAGTTGGTTGCATTTGTTTTAGTCTGTTCGGATTTAGCCTCGGTCTGTACTGGAGTCGCATCCTTGTTGCTGGTCGGTTCGGGAGACTGCTTCGCTTCAACCTGTCGCTTGTCTACAGTCTCTGCCTGCGGCTGGGACGACTGTTCGGGTTTCCCTTCCTGATTTTCGCGAGGGCGGCGATTGCCGGAACGATTTTGTCGATTCGACGAACGATTACCTCTAGACCTTTTAGGTCGCGATGCATTGCTTTGCCTGCTATCGTCACTTTCCTGTTTTTTACTCGAACCCTGTTCGTTGTCGGATTTAGCGGATGTCTGTTTATCAACATTGGCATTCCTGTTCGTCGCATTGGTACGGTTGCGATTCTGGTTGCCGCGATTTCTGTTACGTTGGTTACGGTTGCGATTTTGGTTGCCGCGATTACCAGAGCTCTTTTTGGCTGCCGGCTTTTCTGGCTCTGATTCACCTTTGCCAAACAGGGCATCAAACATCCTGCGAAAAATACCCGGCTTAGCGGCAACTTGTATTGGTGGTGCTGCGGGTGGCTTTTGTGCCGGTGGTTCGATGTGTTGTACGGCTGCAATTTCACCTGGGGTCGTCTGAACGCTGGTAATATCAACTAAATCGACTCCTTCTTCTTCGGTGGTCAATTCGTAGGATTTCTTGTAATTCGACTCGTGACGATGAGTATCGTTGTCCTTTACTCGTTCGATATGGAAATGAGGCGTTTCGAGATTAATGTCGGGAATTACTACAACATGAACATTACGCCGCTGTTCGATTGCGTCGATCTTGTCGCGCTTTTCATTCAGCAGGTAGGTCGCACATTCGACCGGTATTTTGGCCAGTATTTTGCCGGTACTATCCTTTAATGACTCTTCTTCGAGTAATCGCAGCACTGCCAGTGAGAGTGATTCGATATCGCGAATCGTTCCCTGGCCGCTGCAACGAGGGCATACAATCTGACTGGACTCACCCAACGATGGGCGCAGGCGTTGTCGAGACATTTCGAGTAAACCGAAACGGGAAATTCGTCCGATCTGAACCCTGGCACGGTCGTCGTACACCGCGTTACGTAATCTGGATTCGACCTCGCGTTGATTTTTGTTTTGCATCATGTCGATAAAATCGATGACTATGAGGCCACCCAGGTCGCGTATTCGCAGTTGCCGTGCGATTTCATCTGCCGCTTCGACATTGGTAAGCTTTGCGGTGTCTTCGATATCGCTACCCTTGGTGGCGCGCGCGGAGTTTACATCGATAGAGGTCAGGGCCTCGGTATGGTCGATGACAATAGCGCCGCCTGAGGGCAGGGTGACCTCTCGAGAAAACGCTGATTCGATCTGCGTTTCTATTTGATAACGATTGAATAGGGGCAGTTTATCGTCAAATTTCTTTAACTTGCTGAGTGTATTCGGCATCACCATCGACATGAAGTCGTGGGCCTGATCATAAGCCTGTTGTGAATCGATTAAAATTTCACCGATGTCGGATTTGTAATGATCACGCAGCGCGCGCACGACAATATCCGATTCCTGATAAATCAGGAAGGGTGCGGCTTTTTCGGCAGCGGCTTTTTCGATCGCAACCCATACCTGGTTCAGGTAGTCGAGATCCCATTGCATTTCTTCGGTAGAGCGGCCAACGCCAGCGGTGCGCACGATGACACCCATACCATCGGGCATGGTAATTTCGGATAAGACCTTTTTGACCGAATCACGGTCCTCGCCCTCGATACGGCGGGAGACGCCGCCGGCCCTGGGGTTTTGTGGCATTGCCACCAGAAAGCGACCGGCAAGGCTGATAAAACTGGTGAGGGCTGCGCCCTTGTTACCGCGTTCTTCCTTTTCGATCTGGACTATTATTTCCTGGTCGACTTTAATTGCGTCCTTGATCGAAAGCTTGCCGCCTTCGTCATCGACGCCGTCTTTATAATAGAGTTTGGATATTTCCTTGAACGGCAGGAATCCGTGCCGATCCGCGCCATAATTGACGAACGCCGCCTCGAGGCTGGGTTCAATACGGGTTATTTTAGCCTTGTATATATTGGATTTTTTCTGTTCTCTGGATGGGACTTCGATATCGAGATCGTACATGCGTTGGCCATCGACCATCGCCACCCGTAGTTCTTCCGCCTGTGTGGCGTTGATTAGTATACGTTTCATTTAAAATTCTGCCTTGAATAGAAGGCCTGGTACGGTGTGTTTCTAGCTGTTCTGATGCGCTGTTTGCGCGCTCCGGTCTGTTGGCATCTGGTTTGTTTGGACCAGGGTGCCGCACGGGGTTGTCTGAACTGATACTCAGCTCAAAACTATTGATCAAAAAGAAGCTGTAAAAAAGACTGTACATAAGCCGGGATAGTTATAGTGTAGTCCTGAGTGAAGTCTCCCTGATTGGAGATTTTTAGGACTTAATCTTATTAGAAAACAAACCTTTAACTCGTTTGTCCCCTATAAAAATTTGTTTTGGTAGTGTATTGCCAGTGCATAAGGCATTACAATGCTACGCGCTTGAATATACCACACTTTATCGGTGCTGCCATCCTTGAATACTAATAATTCGCAAAAAACTGAAGTTGTTTTTGTCGAGGTCAACCACGCCCAGGTCAATCAGAGACTTGATAATTTTCTACTGAAAACACTCAAAAATGTACCGAAATCACGGATATACAGAATCATCCGCAAGGGAGAGGTACGGGTAAACAAAAAGCGCTGTAAGCCCGATTATAAGCTTGGTATGGGTGACCTGGTAAGAATCCCGCCACTCAGGCTCGAGCAGCAGGATGATACCGAAATCTACATTCCAGTTAATCGTATCAATGACATAGAGAAAGCCATTTTATTTGAGAACAAACACCTGTTGGTGATCGATAAACCGACTGGTCTGGCGGTTCATTCGGGTACCGGAATCAGCTTCGGGGTTATTGATATTATGCGGCGTATGCGACCTCAAACTGAAATAGAGCTGGTGCACCGGCTAGATCGGGATACCAGTGGTTGCCTGCTACTGGCTAAACATCGGCAGTCATTACTGGCGATGCAGGCCTGCATGCAAAACAATAGTTTGAAAAAAACTTATGTTGCCGTGGTCAAGGGTAGATGGCCGAAACATAAACAGGAATTAACCCATGCACTCAAGAAAACAACCCTGGCCAATGGTGAGCGCCGCGTCTATGTTGATGTCGCTGGGCAAAAAGCCCTGACCCGGATTACACAGATAGATCCTGGTGATGATTTTAGTCACTTAACGATTCAAATTCTAACCGGTCGTACCCATCAAATTCGTGTTCACTGCCAGTTTGAAGGACATGAAATTGCAGGTGACAGCAAATACGGGGATGCGAAATTCAACAAATTGATGAAAAAAAGAGGAGCAGGGCGTTTGATGCTTCACGCTAGCAGGCTTGAGTTGCCCAGTACTGATTTCAGCCAAGAGATAGTAATTAACGCTGATTTACCCGCCGCCTTCGAAAATCTCGTTAAAAAATAATGTCTAGCCCGCATTTCTCACCACAGTTCGTTGCGAGACGGCGAAAGGCCGCGCCCTGCATGTCTTTCGCGACCGAAGAGTGCGCAGGCATAGTCGACACTATGTTTAGCGCTATGACCGAGCTAAAGTCATGCAGGGTGTGGCATAGCGTCGTCGCAGTAGAAGGGTGGTGAGAAATGCGGGCTAGAACCTACCAATTGATTATATTTGACTGGGATGGGACCCTGGTCGATTCACAGGCCCAAATTATCTCCTGTATGCAGGTGGCTTTCGAGCGCATCGGTTTGGAAAAACCCGAGACATCGGCTATACGTCATATTATCGGGCTAAGCCTGGAAGCTGCTTTTTACCGCCTCGCCCCACAGATAGATCATTCATTGGCCCTGCAACTGGTCGATGCCTACCGTGAACACTCTTTCACCAACAGTAATTTTTCTACCGAGTTGTTTGCCGGGGTAAGGACAGGGTTGTTGAACCTGAAAGAACAGGGGTTCTATCTCGCGGTGGCAACAGGCAAGGGCAGGCATGGTCTGGACGCGGCGCTAAACGGTAGCAATCTGGCGGAGTTCTTTGATATCACCCGATGTGCCGATGAAACCCGTTCCAAACCGGATCCTCTAATGCTGGACGAGATTTTAACCGATTTGGATATTCATGTAGACAGGGCTCTCATGATCGGCGATACAAGCTATGATATACAGATGGCAAACAATATTGGTATGGATTCGATCGCGGTAACTTACGGTATGCATGAAGCGCATCACTTGCGTCCCCTGAAACCTCGGCATTTAATCAACCACTTTTCTGAAATTCAGCACTTGATAGGCAAGAAAACACATGTCCGATCCTAATAATGAAATTGATTACCAAAAAATCGTGCAAAAACTCGCATTCGCAGCGATTAACGAACAACGACGCGCCCGGCGTTGGCGCATATTCTTTACATCGCTGTTTTTTCTGTATGTGACAGTAGTCGGTTTTATGCTGATTGATGGCGGTGACCAGGATGCGGCGGAAGAGGGCAGACACACCGCTCTGGTACTGATGCCAGGGGTGATCGCCAGCGGTGAGGAGGCCGGTGCGGAGAATGTCATAGCGGGGCTGAAGGCGGCATTTAAAGATGAAGATACCGCAGGTGTTATTCTCGAAATAAATTCCCCTGGTGGATCACCGGTGCAATCTGCTTATATATACGACGAAATCAGACGCCTGCGTATCGAACATGAAAGCATACCTCTATACGTGGTGATATCGGATATGGCGGCCTCCGGCGGTTACTTTGTCGCCGCCGCCGCGGATAAAATATATGTTAATAAATCGAGCCTGGTCGGCTCTATCGGTGTGCGTATGGATAGTTTTGGCGCCGTTGACCTGATGAAGAAAGTAGGTGTCGAGCGTCGATTGATCATTGCAGGCAAAACCAAGGGCCTGGCCGATCCGTTTCTACCCGAGAACCCCGAACAAACCGCGCATCTGCAACAAATGTTAGATGAGGTTCA
>QNFD01000093.1 GCA_003645435.1 Gammaproteobacteria bacterium
CGCCGACCAGGTACGTTACATCCGAATCCTTCAGGTACTCGATATGATCGACCGATAAAGCCGATCTTTGCGCGGCCATTACCGCACCACCGAGGTTACTGAGTTGCTCGACGTGCGCTTTCAACGGTAACCCAAGCTTTGCCGCGGCATCAAAAACCCGCTCTGCCTGCTCGACGCTGAATGCTATCGACTCGATAAAGACATCGACCGCGTCGACCAGCCCCTCGGCATGTGCACGCGGCAGCATATCTTCGCATACTTGTTGAATGTAGTCATCGGCGCGGGCTTCAAACTCTGGTGGTAATGCATGTGCACCGAGGAAGGTTTTTTTAACCCGTATGCCGTATATTTCACCCAGGCGTCGGGCAACACGCAGCATCTTGATTTCGGTATCGCGGTCAAGACCGTAGCCTGACTTGATTTCTACCGTGGTAACGCCTTCGCTGAGCAATTGTTCGAGCCGGGGTCCGGCCTGATCCAGTAGTTCGGCTTCCGAGGCTGCGCGCGTGGCATTAACCGTCGACAATATGCCGCCGCCTTTTTTCGCGATCTCTTCGTAGCTCGCGCCTTCAAGCCGGAGTTCAAATTCGTCGGCCCGATCACCGCCATAGACCAGGTGGGTATGACAATCGATCAGGCCCGGAGTAACAAGTCTGCCTTTGCAATCCACTATTTCAACACCGGCTGGCGTTTGCACCCGGTCCATCGGCCTGATCCATTTGATCCGGTCACCGTCGACCAGCATCGCGGCATCCTCAACCAGGCCATAACCGGATAAACCGCTCATGGTGGCGAGTTGCGCATGGATGAAGAGTGTTTGTGACATTCCCGATAGACCGCTATACTTGTATATACAAGTATGCTACGCTCATTTTACTGGCATCGCAAGATTTATTATTTAACAATTAAAGTACAATGACTAAAGTGTTTACAGGAAGGAATAAGGGATGCATCAAAAAATATGGGCAGCGTCGGCGCTGCTACCGGAAGGCTGGGCAAAAGGGGTTGAAATAACACTCGATAACAGGGGTAATATTAACCAGGTTACGCCCGGGGTTTCCTATTCTAAAGGCGAACGCACGGGCACACTTATTCCCGGAATACCCAATGTTCATTCGCACGCCCATCAACGCGCGATGACTGGCCTGGGCGAGCGTGCCGGCCAAACTGCCGATGGTGCAAAGGACAGCTTCTGGACCTGGCGAAAAGTCATGTATCACTACCTCGAGCGTATTCAGCCAAAACACCTGTTCCATATATCCGCGCAGCTCTATCTCGAGATGCTGAAAGCGGGTTATACCAGTGTCGGCGAGTTTCAATATCTGCATCACGATTTTCATGGGCAGGCCTACGGCGACCGTGCCGAGATGAGCTTGCAGTGTATGAACGCGGCTGCCGCTGTTGGACTTGGGTTTACCGCGCTGCCGGTGCTCTATCGTTACGGCGGTTTCGGTGAAGCCGAGCCGATTGACGCACAAAGGCGTTTTCTGAATGACAGTGATGACTTTGTCGAAATCGTCAATTCGTTACAAAATGCTTCCAGAACCGATGACAATACATCAGTCGGCATAGCGCCGCATTCGTTGCGGGCGATTAGCCAGCCCCTGCTGCAGGACGTTATCGATAGTTGCGGTGATGAGCTCGCCGCGATTCATCTGCACATCGCAGAGCAAACCAAAGAGGTCGACGATTGCCTGGCCTGGAGTCAGCAACGCCCGCTTGAATGGTTGTTCGATCACTTTGATGTTGACCACAACTGGTGCCTGATCCATGCCACCCATATGACTTCAGAAGAAACCGTATCAATGGCAAACAGCGGCTGTGTTGCCGGCCTGTGTCCGACCACGGAAGCAAATCTCGGTGACGGTTTTTTTAATGCGATCGAATACTTCGATTCCAGTGGCCGCTGGGCAATTGGATCGGATAGCCATATATCGATCGATCCGGTTGAAGAATTGCGCTGGCTCGAATATGGCCAACGATTATTGACCCGCAATCGTAACTTGTTGGTTTCGAAAGAAACGGCAAATACGGGCCGAAATCTGCTCGATGGTGCACTGGCGGGCGGCGCCCAGGCCTGCGGACGAAAAATTGGTCGTATCAGTCCAGGTTATCGCGCGGACCTGGTTGTCCTTGACGATCAACACCCGCGCCTTTATGGCCGCACACAGGATGATCTAATCGATAGCTGGATATTCTCGGGCAACGAAAACCTGGTCAGCGATGTCTATGTTGGCGGTAAAAAAGTAATCGACCAGGGACATCATATCCATGAAGAAACCATCGCCCGGAAATTCAGAAACACCCTCGATGATCTGGCGGACTAACCATGACTGAAAAACTCGTACTCAAACCCGGGGCCATGACTCTGGATGATCTCTGCCGCGTCTATCGGCATGACCTGGAATTTACTATCGACGAATCCTGTAAACAACGGGTCGATGCAGCGGCTGCGATCGTGCAACAGGCCGCTGATGGGGGCAGCGCCGTGTACGGAATTAATACAGGCTTCGGTAAGCTTGCGAGTACGCGTATTCCGGCACAACAAACCACGATGTTACAACGCAATCTAATCGTCTCGCATTGCTGCGGCGTGGGCGAACCCCTGCCGGAAAATATCGTACGCATGGTCATGGTGCTGAAAATTCTATCGCTTGGCCGGGGTGCCTCCGGCGTTCGCTGGCAACTCATAAAACGTCTCGAAGCCTTTCTGCAACTAGGCCTGACGCCTGTTGTTCCGGAAAAGGGCTCGGTCGGCGCTTCCGGCGACCTGGCACCGCTCGCCCATCTCACCGCGGTTATCCTGGGTGAAGGTTACGCAAGCTACCAGGGTAAAACCATGCCGGCGCTCGAGGCCCTGCAGGCAGCCGGCCTGGAGCCGCTGGCGCTTGGCCCGAAAGAGGGGCTTGGAATGATCAATGGCACCCAGGTATCGACTGCGCTCGCGCTCGGCGCCCTGTTCGATAGCTGGAGCCTGGTACAAACAGCGCTGATCTCCGGTGCGATGACCACCGACGCTTTGATGGGGTCAACCGCTCCATTCAGGCCCGAAATTCATGCTTTTCGCGGCTTAAAAGGGCAAATCGATGCCGCTACAACCATCCGTGCCTTGCTCGCTGATTCGGTCATTCGAGAATCGCACCGCGAAGACGATGAACGCGTGCAGGACCCCTATAGCATCCGCTGTCAGCCACAGGTAATGGGCGCCTGCATGGATTTGTTGCGCCAGATTGGTAAAACCCTGGAAATAGAAGCCAATGCGGTAACCGATAACCCGATTGTTGTTGTCGAGGATGGATCCATCCTCTCGGGTGGTAATTTTCATGCCGAACCGGTGGCTTTTGCTGCCGACCAGTGTGCACTGGCGATTGCCGAGATCGGTTCAATTACCGAGCGCCGTATTGCGATCACGGTCGACCCCGCGCAGAGTTTCGGCCTGCCCGCGTTTTTATCCCCCGACCCGGGACTCAATTCAGGCTTCATGATCGCCGAGGTTACCTCGGCCGCACTGATGTCCGAGAACAAGCAAAAAGCGATGCCCTGTTCGATCGATTCGACGCCGACCAGCGCCAACCAGGAAGACCATGTGTCGATGGCCTGCCATGCGGCACGAAGGCTCGATTCGATGAATCATAATCTGGCCAGCATTATTGGGATCGAATTGCTTACCGGGGTGCAGGGCATCGAGTTTCGCGCACCCGTAGAGACCAGCCCGGCTCTGATCAAGGTGATGCGGGTAATTCGCAAGAAAGTGAAACGCCTTGAGCAAGATCGATACCTGGCCGACGATATTGCGATAGCTAAACAAATGGTGATGAGCGGTGAGATTATTGGGGTACTGGAAGACGACAGCCTGTTGCCGGATTTGAGTAGCGAATGAAAGTTAAGGTTGATACCGGTGATAGCCCATTACTACTGGCTCAACCACATGGTGGCACCGAAATTCCACCGGATGTTCTGGAGCGCCTCAACGACAATGGCCGGGCGCTTGCAGATACTGACTGGCATATCAACCGACTATACCAGGACCTGGTCGACGACAGCACCATCGTCAGCACGCCAGTCCATCGCTATGTAATCGATGCAAATCGCGACCCCTCGGATCAATCCCTGTATCCCGGACAGAACACGACCAGCCTTTGTCCCACTACCACCTTCGACGGCGAGCTAATTTATAAACCGGGGCAAGAACCGGGTGAAGATGAAATCCAGCAACGCCGGCAACAATTTCATCAGCCTTATCACGATGCCCTGCAGGATCAGATCGATCGCATTCACCAGAAGCACGGCTATGTCATACTCTACGATTGCCACTCGATTCGTTCACTCGTACCCTATTTATTCGAAGGCTGGCTACCTGATTTTAATATCGGCACCAATAGTGGCCAGTCCTGTAGCCCCGATCTCGAATCCACCGTGCTTAATGCCTGTGCAGGTGAAAAACGATACAGTCATGTACTCAATGGCCGCTTCAAAGGAGGCTGGACCACACGGCACTATGGTAATCCACAGGCTGGATTTCATGTAATTCAGATGGAGCTGGCGCAGTGTAACTATATGCTCGAAGAAGCACCCTGGAGCTACGATGTCGGCAAGGCTGAGGTGCTTCGGGTCTCTTTGCGTAATATATTGCAGGGGATTTTGAAATGCCTCTAAAGAAGCCCTCACCCTAACCCTCTCCCAGAGGGAGAGGGAACATTATTACTCCCTCGCCCCTCTGGGGCGGTGCGACGCCTCGCGAGGGCAGGGGTGAGGGGCTCAGATTAGCCGAAGCCAACATCTACGCTCCAGTTTCAGGTAGAATCGCAGGCTAGCCGGAAAACCCTATGCAAATTACCCTCTCCAACCAGCCAAAACCACTCAACCAATACCCTTTGTATTGGGCAGAGTGTTTTGGTGTTGCGCCGTTTTTGCCGGTTTCGCGGCAGGAAATGGATCAATTAGGCTGGGATAGCTGTGACATTATCATTGTTACCGGTGATGCCTATGTCGACCATCCAAGCTTTGGCATGGCGATCATTGGGCGCCTGCTTGAGGCCCAGGGCTTCAGGGTTGGCATCATCGATCAACCCGAATGGGATTCAGCCGATGCCTTTAAAATTCTTGGCAAACCCAACCTGTTTTTTGGGGTCACCGCCGGCAATATGGATTCGATGATTAATCGTTATACCGCCGATCGCAAGATTCGCTCGGACGACGCCTATACGCCAGACGACATCGGCGGGCGCAGACCGGATCGCAGCTCAGTGGTCTATTCGCAACGTTGCCGCGAGGCTTATAAAGACGTTCCTATCCTGATTGGCGGCATCGAAGCATCGCTAAGACGCATTGCCCATTATGACTACTGGCAGGACAAGGTTCGCCGTTCGATCCTGGCCGACGCCAAAGCAGATATGCTGATTTACGGTAACGGCGAACGCGCGATTGTGGAAATAGCACATCGCCTCGCGCAGGGTGAAAATATCAATGAGATTCGTGATGTGCGCGGTTCCGCATTTTTTATCAGGGATATACCCAGCGACTGGCGCGTACTCGACTCGACTAATGTAGACAAGCCTGGCCGCCTGGAAAAACCGTTGAACCCTTATCAAATCATTGACCAACCGGCCTGCGACAGTAGTGCCGGGTCGGTAGATGAAAGCAGTATTACGGAAGTCCAGCCCAGGTTAACCGGCAAGCTGCAGAAAATGCAGCAACGCCTTGAGCAACGCTTAAGCACCGTTATTCGCCTGCCGTCGTTTAACGATGTTAGTCGTGACCCTGTCCTGTACGCCCATGCCAATCGGGTTTTACACCTCGAAACCAACCCCAGAAACGCGATGGCGCTGGTACAAAATCAGGGCGGCCAGAAGATCTGGTTTAATCCGCCGCCGATTCCGCTCAGCACCGAAGAAATGGATTACGTATTTGGCTTTGACTATGCGCGGGTGCCGCATCCGATTTATACCGGCAAGAAAATACCCGCCTATGAAATGATTCGCTTCTCGATCAATATCATGCGCGGTTGTTTCGGCGGCTGTACCTTTTGCTCCATTACCGAACACGAGGGCAGGATAATCCAGAATCGCTCGGAAGATTCGATCATCAGTGAAATAGAAGAAATCAGGGACAAGGTACCAGGGTTTACTGGCGTGGTATCCGACCTCGGCGGTCCTACAGCCAACATGTATCGCATGGCCTGCAAGTCAAAAACTATCGAATCAGCCTGTCGGCGTCCTTCCTGTGTATATCCCGGTATTTGCGAAAACCTGAACACCGACCATTCCTCGTTAATAAGCCTGTATCGCCGCGCTCGCAACCTGAAAGGCATAAAAAAGGTTTTAATCAGTTCCGGTCTGCGGTATGACCTCGCGGTCGAGTCCCCGGAATACGTTGAAGAACTGGTGACCCATCACGTCGGCGGCTATTTAAAAATCGCACCTGAACATACCGAGCAGGGACCATTGTCGAAAATGATGAAACCAGGCATGGGTAGTTATGATCGTTTCAAAGCGTTATTTGAAAAGTTTTCCAAAAAAGCCGGCAAGGAGCAGTACCTGATTCCCTATTTTATCGCCGCACATCCCGGCACCACCGATGAAGACATGATGAACCTGGCGATCTGGCTAAAACAAAACGGTTTCAAGGCCGACCAGGTACAAAATTTTTACCCATCCCCAATGGCAACCGCGACGGCCATGTACCACAGCGGCCGAAACCCGTTGAAGCGTGTAAAAAAAGATAGTGAGAAAGTGGTCACGCCGAAAGGCGACCGCCAGCGCAGGCTTCACAAGGCATTTCTGAGATACCATGATCCGCATAACTGGCCGATGTTGCGCGAGGCGTTAAAACGAATGGGCCGGGAAGACCTGATTGGCAATCGAAAGCATCAATTGATACCGGCTTATCAGCCGTCAGTGGCCGACGACTATCACAGCCCGAGGCGAAAAAACTCCTATGCGAAAAAGCCTGGTCAAAAATCACCGACACAGAAGGGTCGAATTCTGACCCAACACACGGGTCTGCCGCCCAGGAAAGCCTGAAGCCGGGTTGGCTCCTTAATTACTTCCTGCGCTTATCCCGAATATAAATTGCCTTTGAATTGGACGTGCCCATGGTTCTTTCCTCGCGATCAAAAAGTTTTGTCGCGTTAACCAGGTCACCCAGTTTCATATAGCCATAGTTGCGTGGATCAAATTCCGGAGATTGCTTGGCGACATTACTACCTACCGATGCCAAATGCGCCCAACCGCTATCATCGGATGCTGCCTCGACCGCATTGCGCAACAGGTTAACCAGCCTGGTTTCCTGTTTCAGTTCGCTCGTAGATTTTTTCGCGATTGCCTTGCTCTCATCGGTTTTACCACGCAAAACTTCCGTGTAGATGAACTTGTCGCAGGCCGACACGAAAGGCGATGGCGTTTTTTTCTCTCCAAAGCCATACACCATTAGACCCTCTTCCCGGATCCTCGACGCCAGTTTGGTAAAATCACTATCGCTCGAAACAATACAAAAACCATTGAAGTTGCCGGTATATAACAAATCCATGGCATCGATAATCATCGCACTATCGGTAGCATTTTTACCCTTGGTATAAGCAAACTGTTGCATAGGCTGAATCGAATGTTGAAGCAAGACTTCTTTCCAGCCCTTTAAGCTGGGCGATGTCCAGTCGCCGTAAATTCTCTTGACGCTGGCAACGCCGTAATTGGCAATTTCTGCCAGTAGACTATCAACAATACTGGGTTGCGCATTATCCGCGTCAATCAGTACCGCTAGTTTGTCGGTGTTTTCCATGGTTTCTTATTCCTGTAAATAGTTCGATTAGTAAAATTGATTAATGATCGGTTTAATTATATCCCGGGTGAAATCGATCAAATGCCATCGGGCCTTCGTATGATTAAGCGATAAGCAAATGTCGCAATTAATGTCCAGACGGCTGTTCGCAAACTCATAGCGATCACGGTTCGTACTTCATACAAACCATCACTAAATATGTGTAATCCCAAAAGTGCGAAAACGACAATGGTTGCGACAGCAATAAGAATGGATATCCACACAGCCCAGTGTTTTTGCATGATTAAGCCCGCTGCCGCTAATAGATAGGCAAACCCTGCGAGGAAATTAAACCAGAGCACAAATGGTACATAGTTGCCGGCCTCTTCCCTGGCGATACCATCAATAAATAAAACCGATCCACCGGACTTGATGGTAAGCAGTCCGAACACCACTGCGATTGCAGTCATTATCCAGATCCCGATGGATCGATTCGGTTTCATCGGCGTCACAATGGTTTTCCTTTTCAGGTTCTAAAGTCTCGACTCGGGCACCGGGCATGGCCACGTCACTATGGAGATGTTTTTGTTCACGATGAATCATTATCGGGGTTTTTTCTGCCCGGGTCGATCAGAAATGCAATGATATGTGTGTCTTTTTAATCTATTAGAACCGCCGGGATAATATACAACCTTGGGCGTACCTCGGCAGACCTGCATAATATTGGCTCCCAAGGAAGCGATTGCGGATTCTGTAGTACACTATCCCTGCCCGTTAGACAGCACATAATTAGTAATTGAAACCCTCTATGCCCGATTCGATTAAATTATTACCTAGCCTTCGCTTCCGGCCGTTTTTTCTAACCCAGCTACTAGGTGCTTTTAACGATAACCTTTATAAAAATGGCCTGACGATTTTTATAGCCTTCCAGGCAGCCAATATTTCCAGGGACGCAAGCAATACGCTGGTGAATATTGCGGCTGGCCTTTTTATCCTGCCTTTCTTTTTGTTTTCTCCGATCGCCGGCCAACTCGCGGACAAGTTCGAAAAATCGAAACTGATACGGCGTATCAAGCAGCTCGAAATTTTTATCATGATACTTGGAGCCATATCGTTTTATTTACAAAGTGCTGAATTATTGATCGCTATTCTGTTTCTGATGGGCACTCAATCAG
>QNFD01000094.1 GCA_003645435.1 Gammaproteobacteria bacterium
GTATCGTGCGGGAGGGTGATCGGGTTAAATTAATTGAGCACGCCTACATCCCTGGAAGCGATCCCGTCGACAAGATCAATATTCTTGGTACTGATGTAGCCGAGTTAATTGAAACGATCGACCACAATTTATTGTCACCGGCAGATCAACTTTTGTTTCAGAGGAAAGTGTCCAATACACGCGTAAAGCCGGACGCCATACCTGCTTTCAAAAAATTGGCTGCACAAAAGTCGCAGGAGTTACTGGAAGAGTTGGACAGTTTTTTATCGAATAATGAAACCACGGACGCTAATGGAAACTACGTTGCGTTAGGAATTTATTACGCAGAGGAAGTATCTTTTTCTGCTACCCCGGAGAATAAACATGAAGCTAGCTAAACATTTAAAGCTAAACATTTAAACCTGATATTTCTTACTGCGATTTTAACCTCTTTCGGAGGTGGTGGTACGGATACGACTGCTGGCATTGGCGGCACTGGAATTTCGTCAGGCACAGTCACGGGATTTGGTAGTGTATTTGTTAACGGCGTTGAATTTGAAACAGGCAGTACCACTTTTGAGGTCGAGGATTCAGCTTCGACCGAAGCGGGACTAAAACTTGGTATGCGGGTAAGGGTTGAGGGTTCAGTAAATCCAGACGGCGTCACCGGAACCGCGATCAGGATTAAGTCCGAAGACCAGGTGGAAGGCCCGATCAGCAGTGCGGTCATACGAGATGCGGATTTTGCAACCGGTAGTTTCAGCGTTTTGGCGACCACGGTCATTATGGATAGTGCAGATACCTTCTTTGAGGGTACCAGCTATGACACCTTGTCAACGGGTGAGAATATTGAGGTTAATGGCTTCTTTGACGGTGCAGGTGTTGTGCATGCAACAAGAATAGAGAAGAAAGCTGAATTTGTTGCCGGGATTACCATTGTCGAATTGAAAGGTAACCTGAGCAGCCTTGCTGGCACAACATTTACCCTGGGGGCGATGACTGTTGAAGCTGCACTGGCCGATCTTTCTGGTGTGCCCGGTGGTCTGTTGGCTAATGGCCAGTTTATTGAGGTTAAGGGTACTTTGGCCAGTGCGGGTGCTATGACATTAACCGCGACTATAGTTGAGTTAGAAGACAATGGTCTGGGTGATGACGGCAATAAAATCAGTATTGAAGGCATAATTACCCGCTTTGTTTCAATCGCAGATTTTGATGTGGATGGCAATACTGTCAATGCTTCTTCGGCAGTTTTATCGCCTGCTAATTTAGTGCTTGCGGCAGGGATGCGTGTTGAAGCGGAAGGTACGGTCAACGGTGGTGTTTTGCAGGCCATCAGTGTCGAATTAAGAGGGGGTGATATCAAAATCCATGCGGTAGCATCTAATGCTAATGCCGCGGCCGGGACCTTTGATCTCACTCCGGTTGCGGGCCAGGCTGCGATAAGCGTGACGGTAACTTCGGCAACACGCATGGAAGATAAAGTGTCGGGGGCCTCGCCATTTACTGTTGTAAATATTTCAGATGGTGATTTCATAGAAGCACGCGGTTTTGCTGATAGTACGGGCACGGGCATTATTGCGACACGCATACGTCGTGAATTAGCAGATGATATTATTCTTGAAGGTGTTGTAACGGCAGGTACTGCAAGTAGTACGTCGGTCACAGTTCTCGGCGTGGCAGTACCGGTTGATGCCAACACCGAATTTAAGAATCTGGCTAATGCCGATATCACACAAGCCCAGTTTTTTGGGTTAACTACTCTCGGCACTAGTGTAATCAAATTAAAAGACAGGGAGGATATTAATAAAAATGCGGTGGGTATCGCGGATGAGGTGGAATTTCAAACTCCCTGATAAAACCACGTCCTGTGCACAAGGATGTGCATTGCGATCTGACCCTGGGTTACGCATTTGGATGCATGTTCAAACTCCTGTAAAAGCCGTTGTCCTGGTGAAAACGCTAGAGATGTAATACCTCCTGGCCATTTCCCCACTTCTCTAACAGGCCCTGATATTGTACTGATTCGCCCTTGAAGCCTCGGGAAAATTGGTGCTATTATTGACCATAGCCAATCATTTCGAGAATCAATATCATCGATGTTGGACAGCGAGGGACTCGTCAAATTCATCGAATCTCGATTTGTAGGTGGTAGTACAGTCAGGGGATAGGGGATGAGTGTCGAAAAAATAAAGCGCTTGCGCGAGTTAGTTAAAGAAGTAGCAAGGGGATCCTGTAAGAACGAGCCCCTGCATATTCCGCCGGATTACGAGCACGATGCCGACCTGGTGATATCCTGGGCGGCAGATCATATCGAAGACCTGGAAGAGATCGTCAATGGCAAAGCTAGTTGTACCAGGAATGGAGTAACTTACCGGATGCAGCCAGTGGAAAGAAGGTCGGGAGGAAGGCGCGCAAAAGATTAGTAAGTCATTTTATCTGAAATTTCAGCCAGTCATATCTTTAACATAGTCGGCTAACGCCAACGACGAAGTCAATCCCGGCGATTCGATACCAAATAAATTGATCAACCCGGGCACACCATGCTCGCTTTCACCCTGTATGGTGAAGTCAACGGCGGGCAAGCCCTCGCCATTAATCTTTGGACGGATCCCCGCATACGCGGGTATCAACGAGCTGTCGGTTAGTTCCGGCCAGTAACTGCGGATCGCCTCATAGAATACGTCGCCTCGGCTAGGGTTGACCTCGTAATTTATTTTATCAATCCATTCAACATCCGGACCGAAGCGCAGGTTGCCGGCCATATCAAGAGTGACGTGAACCCCCAGTCCGTATTCGTTCGGTACCGGGTAAATGAGCGAGGTAAATGGGGACTTACCGGAATAGCTGAAGTAATTTCCCCTCGCATAACTATAGGTTGGAAGTGTCTTGGTGTTGATACCATCGATAGCCCATGCCAGTTTGTCACCGCCAAGACCAGCACAGTTGACGACGGTATTCGCTGCCATGCGGAACGAACTGTCATCGCTTTGTACGGTTAGTTGCAGCGATCCGTTAGATATAGTTCCGCCGGTCACCATTGTGTTAAACACGATAGTGCCGCCGGCGTCCTCCAGATCACCCTGCAAGGCTAGCATGTACGAATGGCTATCGATAATACCCGTGGACGGTGACCACAGGGCCGAAATACACTGTACCTGTGGCTGTTTGCGTTGAATCCCGGTTTTATCAATAGCGACTATATCGTCTACACCGTTAGCCCGCGCATTTTCCAGCATAGTCTGCAGTTGCGGCCGTTGCCGCTCGCTGGTCGCGATGATGAATTTTCCGCAGCGTTTGTAGGCTACCCGGTGCTCATCACAGTAGTGATACAATTGCCTGCGGCCCTGTACACAGAAACGCGCCTTGAGGCTTCCGGTCGGGTAGTAAATCCCAGCGTGGATGACCTCGCTATTGCGGGAAGACATTTCACTACCTGTACAATCCCGCGCTTCGAGTATGATGACTTCACGCCCGGCAAGCGCCAATGCCCTGGCAACCGCCAGGCCGATGACACCAGCACCGACGACTACGCAATCCACTTTTTCCATACATGGGAACCTGGGGTTATGTTTTATGCCCTGATTTCAAAACCAAGGTAAGCTATAGGGAGTATTAGGACAATTCCTTCAAATAACAAGCGCCGATAAAACCGTATTCAGATCGCATACGGGGTACCCTGTCCCAATGTTAGAAAGGTGTTACCACCAGCGGATTTGGAATCAGAGTCAGTCAATACTTGGTAATATAAAAATATATAAATATCAATAACTTACAAGTGACTGAGTAGGGCAGGGGTGTTGCCATTTACTGCCCCTTGGTGGACTAAATTTGGTACCCGTCCTTTGTTTGGTTTTAGAATCGTTGCTAGGATAACTTCCGTGGTCATCATGACCATTAATTTATATCAAATAGATTACATACCACAAAAAGATCTGTAAGACAGCCTTTCGGGGTTGAAAAGATTCATCGGCTTAGTAGCCGGAAGGCCATGTGGAAAATCCCCGTGTCAATGTACTCAATAGCTGCTGGCGTTGTGTTCGCGTCCATAGCGGTGCCTCCGCTAGCTAGCGCTGACCTGGTTCTACCAGTATTTAAAACACCATCATCCAGGCGCCTGTCAAGAATTCTGGCTATAGATCCGTCGATACTTCCTAAAATGACAACCTGACCAATCATTTCAAGAGAGCCCTGCTGAATACCGATCTCACCACCAAAAGCATTGATAGGCCGGTTTCTGTCGAAAGCACTACCAGTGATCAAACCTGCCGCCCTTAAATGTCCAAAAAATTTGGTAGTTTCCGAATCACCAGCGACCGCCCAGGCAGTATTGGAACGCCAGTCAGTACCGTCGCCAATTAATCCATCACCGTCTCCATTGTTGAGGGTGGCACCGGCATAAACTGTAAACCGATCCGAGGCAGTGCTATCATCACCGGGCAGTTGTAAGTAGCGATCCTGGTAAGAATAGAGCGCGGATATTAATCCCGCATTATCACTTTCAACGCGCTTCAGTTTTGTATTGGTAATCATTCCCTGGACTTTCAGTATTCCGCCGATCAGCAACCCAATAATGACCAGCACAATCGCGATTTCTACCAGGGTGAAACCTGCTTGTTCCTTTTTTAGTATATCCATACGTCTACGCTCTACCAACTGATCTAACCCCGCATTCACCATAACAACAGGCACCAATCCACACATCACCCGTATAGGGTAAATCCATACAGCTATTATGGTAATTGGGGTAGTGGGCTGGAACTGAAAAGAACCCCGCTCAGTGGCGAGGCTGCCGTTGACAAGGTTCTTAAAAATGTAGCTAGGGGACAATTCCCCTAGCTAAAAATGGTAGCGGGAGGGGGACTTGAACCCCCACTCTGTTGCCAGAACTGGATTTTGACATTTATCTATCTACTTTCGCAGTAGTCGGACTATATCATCAACCTTATTGCTAAGGTGTTGGACGCTAAACCCTGTTATTAAGCAATCTCGCAATCGCTCAGGTAGTCTCTGAACCTTCCTACTCCGTAGGCTTGGCTGCTGATTGGCATATTCTTACGAACTTAGCTTTCCAGCAATTCATCCAATTTAATCGACACAATTACTCATGAAGTGGACCCAACGATCCAGCGTGTCTACCAATTCCACCATCCCGCCATGTGAGGTGCGAATTCTAAATCAAAATAAATCACAGTGATAGCATTTGTAGCCTAATAGTTACTGCCCTGGCAGAATCGATGGAATTCTCGCAATAGCGCGGTATGATACGCGCCATTTCCCGTCTGAACCTGCAATGAAGCTGAGTGATTTTGACTACCAACTGCCTGATTCCCTGATTGCGCAGAGACCATTGGCGCGGCGCGGTGCTTCTCGTCTGTTCGTAGTTGATCCTGATAGTCACGCTTTTAGCGATCGGAAATTTTCCGATATTGTTGAATTTTTATCGCCGGGTGACCTGCTGGTCCTGAATGACACGAAGGTAGTGCCGGCGAGGTTGTATGGGCAAAAGTCTTCCGGGGGCAAGATTGAAGTCCTGGTGGAGCGAATCCTCGATGAACGGCATTTACTGGCCCATATTCGATCGAGCAAATCACCCAGGCCAGGTGGCCGGCTGATACTGGAAGACAGGATCCGGTGCACAATGCTAAGGCGCGAGGATGACCTGTTCGTCTTGTATCAGGACAGTGCGCAGACATGGCTTGAATTACTCGAACAGTATGGTCATATGCCTTTGCCGCCTTATATTCAACGCGATGACGAGGCCGAAGACAGACAGCGCTATCAAACCGTTTATGCACGGCACCTGGGTGCGGTCGCGGCACCGACAGCGGGGCTGCATTTTGAGCAGCCGATACTCGATGAGCTGGCAGCGGAAGGAGTTAATATCGCCTATGTTACGCTGCACGTTGGAGCCGGAACATTTCAGCCGGTGCGTGTCGATAATATAACGGAGCATGTGATGCATGCTGAACGAGTGCGCGTATCACAACAATTATGCGATGCCGTAGAGAGAACCCATGATTCGGGTAACAAAGTTGTCGCGGTTGGTACCACGGTAGTGAGAAGTCTTGAAGCGGCCGCCGCTAGGGGGAAATTGAAACCTTTCGATGGCGATTGCAGGCTTTTTATTACCCCAGGTTTTAGGTTCAATATCGTCGACGCGATGATAACCAATTTCCACTTACCCAAATCTACACTGTTGATGCTGGTGAGTGCGTTTGCGGGACGGCAACTAATCCTCGACGCCTACCGGCATGCGGTTGAGCAGGAGTATCGATTTTTCAGTTACGGTGATGCCATGTATATATCAGGCAGGGCCCCTAGTGCTCAAAGAGATAGTTAATGGAATTCAGTTTAGATAAAACCGATGCGAAGGCCCGGCGCGGTAGGATGACTTTTGACCGTGGTATTGTGGATACGCCTGCTTTCATGCCGGTGGGTACTTATGGCACGGTCAAGGCCATGACCCCGGAAGAATTAATCGATCTGGGTGCGCAAATCATCCTCGGCAATACCTTTCACCTGATGCTGCGCCCGGGCACAAAGATTATAAAAATGCATGGCGATCTACATGACCTGATGCACTGGCAGGGACCCATTCTGACCGATTCCGGCGGGTTCCAGGTGTTTAGCCTCGCGAAAATGCGAAAAATTACGGAAGAGGGGGTCGAATTCAATTCGCCCGTCGATGGTTCGCGGGTATTCCTGAGCCCGGAAGTGTCGATGCAGGTTCAACGTGACCTGGGTTCGGATATCGTCATGGTGTTCGATGAATGCACGGCTTATCCTGCGGATGAGGAAACCGTTCGGACTTCGATGGAGTTATCGCTACGCTGGGCCGCGCGCAGCAAGAACGCCTTCGCCGACAATCCAAATGCATTGTTTGGCATCGTCCAGGGTGGTACCTACAAAAATTTACGGCTCGAATCCATTGAAGGATTAAAGGCTATCGGCTTCGATGGTTACGCGATCGGGGGGCTTTCGGTGGGTGAGCCTGCCGATGAACGCAATGCCATGCTCGATCTTTGCCTGCCCGAGTTGCCAGATGATAAACCGCGCTACCTGATGGGGGTGGGCAAGCCGGAGGATTTGATCGAGGGTGTTCGGCGTGGTGTCGATATGTTCGACTGCGTGATACCGACCCGCAATGCGCGCACCGGATTTCTTTATACTCACCGGGGAATTGTTCGGATTAGAAACAGTCAATATACCGAGGACACACGTCCGCTTGACGAGCACTGTGGTTGTTATACCTGTAAATACTACTCTCGGGCTTACCTAAGACACCTCGACAAGTGCGGCGAGATTCTGGGTGCACGCCTGAATACGATACATAATTTGTATTATTTTCAGGATTTAATGGCAAACATACGTGCCGCCATCGAAGCGGATCGATACGATGAGTTTTGCAGAGAGTTCTATCAATATTATGAATCATCAGATTAACCGGATAATTCTCTAATCCAATGCCCATCTGCCTTGTGAGAACCTCGGGCTAGTGCCATAATACGCGCCGCCTCAGGGGGGCGAATGGTAATCGGTACTCCTGATAAGACTTTTTAGACATAACCTTAAAGGTAAGCAACCATGAGTTTTTTTATTAATGACGCTCTCGCACAGGGCGCTGGTGAATCATCCGGATTTGATATTGCCGCAATTCTGCCACTTATCCTTATGTTTGGTATTTTCTATTTTTTGCTGATTAGACCCCAGCAGAAAAAGGCCAAGGAACATAAAAACCTGGTCGCGGCCCTCACAAAAGGTGACGAAATAATTACCAATGGTGGATTATTGGCGAAGGTTACCAACGTCGGAGACAATTTTCTCACCTGTGAAATCGCCGATAAGGTTGAAGTTAAAATTCAAAGTCATGCGGTTAGCACAGTTCTGCCCAAAGGCACGATCAAGAGTCTGTAAACCCTTATGGTTAATCAATACGCTCCATGGAAGTATGTTCTTCTCTGCCTGGTAGTGCTGCTTGGCATGCTGTATGCGACACCTAATTTATACGGGGAAGATCCAGCGATACAAATTTCGCACCGGGTAAACCTGATGGATGAAGAACAGCTCACCTATGTCAACGATTTGTTGAAGAGAGAGGGTGTCGAATATCGTTCCATCGATCTCGAAACTGGTTTTATCCTGATTCGTTTAGACTCGGAAGAGCAGCAACTCAAGGCGGCGACACAAATTCAGGAGATATTAAGCAAGGCCGATAAGCGATACGGTGTCGCATTGAATCTTGCACCGGCCACGCCAGAATGGCTATCTGACCTCAATGCATTACCGATGTATCTTGGACTGGACCTGCGTGGTGGTGTTCACTTCCTCATGGAAGTCGACATCGAAGCGGCCATCGAAAAATCACTCGAGCGCCTGTCTGGTGAATTACGCACCTTCTTACGGGGCGAGAAAATTCGTTATAAATCTGTTCAGATCGGCAAGCAAAAAGTCAGCGTTCGGTTCAGCTCTGAGGCCGCGCGCAATGAGGCAAGGTTGATACTGGAAGATGAGTATCGTGATTATCTTTTTAACGATAGTAATAATGATAAAAACTGGTTCGTTGAAATGAGTTTCAGTGCGACCGCGCTGCTTGCCGAAAAGAAATCTGCAATCGAACAAAATATTTCAACATTGAGAAATCGTGTTAACGAACTCGGGGTTGCGGAACCGGTGATCCAGCGTCAGGGCGATGATCGGGTAGTGGTCCAGTTACCCGGTGTACAGGATACCGTACGCGCCAAGGAAATTCTCGGCGCTACCGCCACACTCGAATTTCGTCTTGTGCACGGCAGCTATACCGACTGGAGTGCGGCCGCGGCATCGGGCAGGGCGCCCATAGGTACGAAACTATATCAACGCAGCGACGCTAGTCCGGTTCTTTTGAAACGAGGTGTAATCGTCACCGGCGATCAGATAGTCAACGCTGCTTCCGGTATAGA
>QNFD01000095.1 GCA_003645435.1 Gammaproteobacteria bacterium
GATTGCCTGGGCCATTCGCAAGAACAGCCCTGGCTTGATGAAATCGGTCACCGCGTTCGGCAAGACGGTTAAAAAAGGTAGTCTGCTTGGCAACATTTTGCTGAAACGTTACCTCGGAAACACCCAATGGCTTAACAACGCGCTGTCCGGCAAGGACCGCAAGCGTTACGAGGAAACCATCGAAATCATCAAACGATACGCCGGCCAATATGAATTCGACTGGCTGGTCATTGCCGCCCAGGCTTACCAGGAATCACGCTTCGACCAGAGCAAGCGGAGTTCGGCGGGCGCGGTGGGCGTCATGCAAATACTGCCCAGCACCGCGGCGGACAAGTCAGTCGGCATCCCCGATATTTCGAAACTGGACAACAATGTCCATGCCGGGGTGAAATACCTGAACTGGCTGCGGCAAACCTACTACACAAATGAGACAATTTCTCCACTCGACCGGGTGCTGTTCTCGTTCGCTGCATACAATGCCGGACCAGGCAATATGAAACGAGCGCGCAGGCACGCAAAAAAAATGGGCTTCGACCCCAACCGCTGGTTCGGCAATGTCGAGATTGGCATGTACAGGGTGGTGAGCGGCGAACCGGCTTCCTACGTACGTAATGTTTACAAGTATTACGTGACCTACCAAGGCCTCGAGAAATCGCGCCAGGCGCGGGAAAAGGCCCTCGAAGCCCAACCACAATAAGCAAGTAAGAATACAAAAATGCCTGATACAAACCCCCGAAATAAAAGTGCGGAGAAAGAATGGAGTCCAGAACCTGCTACCCTGGCTCCGATTAATTTCTGGCCCCCGCGACCAGTTAAGGTGTTCAAGTGGCTGTTCGGATTCCCAGGGTTCCTCTGGCCTGAAAATTTACTGATTTTAGGTATTACACTGATAATCTGGTTCTTCCTCACCCCAGATCTAAGCACTATGAAGTCCTTCGAGGCCTGGTGGGTCGCCCTTCTGTTCGCGCGAAATTTTGCTCTAATTCTTATCTTGTATGGTGGTGCGCATCTCTACTTCTATGTTTACAAACTACAGGGAAACGTCTCGAAGTTCACAAAACAGCCGCTTGCTACCGACAGCAGTCGTTTTCTGTTTAAGAGTCAGGTGCTTGACAACATATTCCATACCCTGGCCATCGGTGTGCCGATTATCACGGTCTACGAAACTATCACCTATTGGGCCTTTGCTAATGGTTACCTCGGTTTTATCGATCTGGGTACAAATCCAGTCTTGTTCTGGTGCTGGTTTGGCTTACTTCTTTTGCTTACGCCAATGATTCATTCTATCGTTTTTTATTTCGTACACCGTCTTCTCCACACAAAATCGCTTTACAAATCCGTACACGCTTTACATCACCGTAATGTGGTTGTTGGGCCCTGGTCAGGCCTCGACATGCACCTGGTAGAGCACATACTTTATTTTTCCACGGTTGTTGTGCAGTGGTTACTAGCACTCCATCCCGTGAACGCACTTTTTCAGATCCATGTTGCCGCCATCTATCCCCTGACGGGCCATCTCGGCTATGAAAAACTGACAATAGGTGGTAAGGAAAAATTCGATTTTGGCGGCCACTTTCACTACCTGCACCACAAGTTTTTTGAGTGTAACTACGGGACTGGTGTGGTAGGACTCGACAAACTATTCGGCACATTTCACGATGGCAGTAAAGAATCGCAAGCCGCCCTGCGAGAATACATACGCGCCAAAAGAAAGCAAACCGCCCAGGGAGTCTCTGATTAATTCATGAATCAATTGGGACACCCCAAAAACATTTATCTCTGAATATTCGAATTATCCTAACCACATCATGGTTCTATGACGTCAATACTGACCAGCCCATCATCTGACGCGATTCCATCAAAGACGGTAAAGGGGACATCCACACGACCTGTAAATCCTGGGTCAGGGGAAAAAGACCAGCCACCGCTCGTTTGGACCAGGCGGCCACCTTCTGGGCCTTTGATAAATGCCGTTATCAGGTCATTGTCTGAATCAGAGTTTTTTCCGACTAAACTGATCATTACTTTTTGCCCCATCGGCGTTGAAATCAATTGATCCGTGGCCCTCGGCGGCAGGTTATCCACTATCGCGAATGTACCTTGTGAGAAGGTATAGAAGGAACCTGCGTAGACTTCTTTTATGGAATGAGCCCGGACCATATACCATGCGCCGGGAACCGGATTTAGGTCAACATACTGATGCCCGGTGTGCAACTCTTCAGGGTTTAAAGCCTGATAAGGCCCAAATCGATCTAACCCACGATAGATACGGTACTGCGCCCCCGCTTCGGTATCTGCCTCGGCCCAATTAAGTTGGACGCTGCCTTCCAAACTTTCAGCTCGTAAATTTTTAACCGGCTCCAATGGAAAGGGATGTATTGTCGGATCACCCAGCAGGTTGACCCAGACCGGGTTCACCCACGTGTAATTCCCGGTTGGGGTATATTCTAAAGTCCCCGCGCGCCCTTTTGAACTAATCCCGTTATTGACCGTGCGCAAATGACTGTAACCAATGGATTTGCCCAGAGCCATGTGGTGCAACTGCCATGCAGGTCGACCCCCCCATCCCGTAGCCAGGCCGTACCACTGCTGCGCCAGCATGGCTGTCATGGGATTGTTCCTTCGCGAAAATTCAAGTTTGCCGCTACCGAAGTTTATCGAGAAAACGGTCTTAATCGGATTTGGCGTTGTGTAGTCTGAATATTTCCAGCTTCCGAAGTCCACACCAAACAACCACGGCTGCTGCGTACCGACGTCATGGTGGCCACCTGTCATGAGTTGTTTGGGCCCAACGATATTGCGCAGCGCATTGGTTTCCACTGACAGAAAACTATTGCCGCCGTATGCCTGCCGCAAATCCCCCAGGCGTCCGTGTCGCCAGTGATGGTTCTTGTCAAAATATTTTTTTAACAAAGATATTTCACCCCCGAGCGCCGCATCTAAATTGGAAAAATCAATTCGACCGACCTGCATTTCAATATGATCGCCCGGGATAGCATTATGCCGCACGGTTCCCTTAACATGGTCACGCCAGACGCCGTCCATATCGGCGTAGAATAGATCTGTTTCCAGGGGGCGATATTCGTGCCCGTCAGGATTCGACTGACCGCTTTTGACGACCGGGATATGGCCAATCAGGATCAAAGCATGCGGGGCCAGGGGGGCAGAATTATAGCGACCTTGAATCCAGGCCCGCAATTTTCGGGCGCCCTCAAGATTTGCTACTAAATCTTTGTCGTCACCCCGCGGCACATCGTGACGAATAACCGTCCAGCCATCCCCGATCAAATCCAGCATGAAACGGTCGAGGTGAAGGGCCAGATCTCCGGCCAGGGTTTCGTCCACGACCACGAGAGCCACGCCTCGATTCTCTTCGGCCGGCAGATCCAGCCCCGTTGCCCAATATCCCGTTTCAATCTGCTCCTTGCTGGGGCGAGAGACTCGATACTCATAAGCGACACCTGGTCGAACTTCCTTATCCAGATAGACCCTGGCAAAACTTTTGAGCGATGCAATGCTTTGCCATGACTCTTTACCCGTTTGACCTAAAATTCGTCGTTGAATACTGACACGGCCAATACTCGACCCGGAAGCCTTAGACCAGTTAATCTCAACGAGGGCTCCATCTTCGGCAATCTCTCCATCAATCGGTAGGAACCGTTCCGGTACGGACTCGGCTGCTCCTGAGTTCCCCGAGAAAAGAAAAATGAAGAAACAAAGCAACAAGAATTTCTGCAACTGCCGGTAAGAATGCACTGCCTAAACCTCAAACGAAAACCTTAGTCTATTTTGATCATACCCCTTGAGTCCATTCTTTCGCTTAGGTTTTCTTTATGCCGAAGCAAACGCCTCATCCATGATCTCGAGCGCCTGATCCACTTCCGATTTTGATATGGTTAGCGGCGGCGCGATACGCCATACCGACAATGGGCCGCCAACACGGTTGATGTTCAGGCCGAGCTTAAAACAGCGGTTACTTATTCTACTCATCGCTTCTTTGTCCGGGTTTCGGGTCTCGCGGTCACTGACAATCTCGACACCGATTAGCAATCCTCGCCCCCTCACGTCGCCAATCGCCTCATGGCGTTGCTGAAGCTTCTTCAGGCCAGACATAAGATACAAACCAATGTCGTCTGCCCTGGCCGCGAGTTGATCGGTGACCAAAGTGCGTACTACCGCCAGGCCAACCTCGACCGTGAGTGGATCAGAGGCATGCGAGGTAAAATGCGAAAAGCCTCTTTCCCGGGTGGTTTCGGCAATCTCCGAACTGGTTACCGTTGCCGCAAGCGGAACGCCGGCGCCGAGTGTTTTTGACAGGGAAAGGATATCCGGAACAACCTGCTCGATCTCAAAGGCAAAGTTAGCACCGACCCTGCCCAACCCGGTCTGGGCCTCGTCGAAGATAAGCAGTATCGAGCGTTCATCGCACCACTCGCGTATTCTTTTTAAATATCCCTCAGGCGGGACGATGATACCCCCCGCGCTCTGAATTGGCTCTACTATCACCGCCGCGGTCGATCCAACCGAAACCGATTCGAGGTAGTCGAAGCTAAAGTCCAGGCAGGCAAGATTACATTGCGTTTTACATTGTCCAATGGGACAGCGATAGCAGTTGGGGGCTGGAATGGCGAGGGCCCCCGGCATGGTCGGTCCATAACCCTTGCGCCCACTCGCATAGGTACTCGAAGCCGCTCCATAAGTGGTGCCGTGCCATGACCCCGTCAACCCGACAATTTCGAAGCAGCCTGTGTAGAGTTTGGCCAGGCGAATGGCGGCCTCGTTCGATTCGGCACCGGTATTCAAAAACAGAACCTTGCTGAGCTGCTGCGGAAGCAGGTCGCAGAGTTCCTTGCCGAGATGTGCGATAGCTGGAGAGAGCATCGTGCTATCCAGGTGCATTACCGTCTCCGCCGAGCGCTCCATTGCCTCGAGGATAGCCGCATGATTGTGGCCAAGTGTTGCGCACATCTGACCGGATGAAAAGTCGATAATGGCGCGTCCTTCCGCCGTATAGATATATGAACCCGACGCCCGAACTATGAATTCACGCACAAAGTCACGCCCGTAATGCAATAGGTGCTCATCGACGAGCTCCCATAGCTCTTGCGTATCATTTGTTTCCGCAGGTGCATCAATCGGACTTGCATTTTTCTGTAGTATTTCATTATTCTTGTGCATGAGCTTAAACTTTCCTAATGATCATAAAGAACAAGGGTTCCAGTCCAGGTGAAAAACTATCGTCGACCTTCTTTGAAAGCAGTATCGACCTTCGAGGCTGCCGCGCGACATGAGAGCTTTAAAGGGGCGGCCGAAGAACTTTCTCTGACGCCATCCGCCATCAGCCACCAGGTTCGGCAACTGGAAGAGCATCTTGGCGTAAAGCTGTTTCATCGGCTTAGCGGCGGCCTTGCCATCACGGATGCCGGCAGCGCCTATCTGAAGATGCTGAGTCCGGTATTCTCCGATATTGATGATGCGACGAAGCAGATCATGCAGATAGAATACACCGATCGGTTGACCGTGCGATCGGCGCCCAGTTTCGCTAATAAATGGCTTTTGGACCGCCTTCCAGATTTTCTTAAACTCTACCCCGACACTGATGTGAAGGTGATCGCGACATCGGAAATTCCTGATTTTCGCAGTAAGTCCATCGATATCGGTATTTTTTACGGACAATCGGACTGGCCGGGACACACTGTTCGACCACTGCTGTCTGAACGCCTTCTGCCAATGTGCAGTCCCGACTTCAAGAAAAAGGCGGTCACGCTTCGATGCGCCGAAGATCTTCTCAATTTCACCTTGATCCACACAGAACGCAACCTGGTTACCTGGAAAATGTGGTTTACCGATAAAGGGGTTTCTTCGACCGGTGATTTGCGAGGTGTTTGCCTCGACCCCTCTGAACTGGCAATCGAGGCTGCCCTGCGGGGTGTCGGGGTAATTCTCGAGAGTGACCTGCTCGCCGCTCGTGAGCTGGCAGAGGGTTCCCTGGTGCCGGCTTTCGAAGATACCGTGAGTGAAATTGTCTCCTACTATCTTGTTTATCCCGAAGACAACGGGGATCTTCCAAAGGTCGTTGCGTTTGCCGACTGGATAATTAATCTGGCAGGCGGGAGCCCGGCAAAAAATTAACCTGCTATCGTTATTCCTGGAAATCATTGGTCGCCACATTTACAGATGTACACGGGGTAAAATACCGGGTGACATGATATTGTTCCAATTGTGGCAGAAGAGTAACCTGATCCTCAAACGCAGAAAATTTTGCCTGTGCATGAGTAATTTTAACCCACCCTTTCGGCTAGAAAGGATTCTTCGGTATAATTCAGTATCCAAAGCCCTCAAATAAATTCACCCGCAACGTGAAGTATTTGCGTTTGCCGAATATGAACCGGGGGCTAATAATCTCAGATTGAGAAAAGATCCATGGGTAATTCAGAGAATGGATAGAAATAACGCTAACTATGCGCCTTTGACGCCTGTCGGTTTCCTGCGCCGGGCCGCTATGGTTTACCCGCACAAGGCGGCGGTCATCCATGGCGATCGAAGCTACAGTTACCGGGAATTTTACGAACGCAGTTGCCGGCTCGCGACCGCGCTTGCCAAATGGGGAATCGGCCGCGGTGATAGCGTGGCGATAATGGCGCCCAATGTACCGGCAATGCTGGAGGCGCACTACGCGGTGCCGATGTTGGGGGCCGTGTTAAACCCGATCAACATTCGTCTGGATAGCAAGACGGTTGCCTTCATCCTCGAGCATGGTGAAGCCAGGGTGTTGATTACCGACCGGGAGTTCTCGGCAGTCGTCAAACAGGCGCTGGCGGAAATGAAAACGCCGCCGCTGGTGATCGACATTGACGATGCCCTTGCCGAGGGTGGTGAATTGTTAGGTGAGATTGATTACGAATCTTTTCTGGCGGAGGGTGAACCGAGCGCCGAATTGGGTGAGCCGGTCGATGAATGGCAGTCAATTTGCCTGCTCTATACCTCCGGCACCACGGGCAATCCCAAGGGTGTGCTTTACCACCATCGTGGCGCCTACCTGAACGCACTTGGCAACATGGCGACCATGGGTCTCAATCAAAATTCCGTCTATCTCTGGAGCCTGCCCATGTTTCACTGCAACGGCTGGACATTCACCTGGGCGGTGACCGCCGCCTGCGGCACCCACGTCTGTCTGCGCAAGGTCGAACCGGCAATGATCTACCCGATGATTAAACGCCATGGCGTGACCCACATGTGCGGCGCGCCGGTGGTGTTGACCATGCTCGCACATGCGCCGGATGAGGAAAAAGTTACATTCGAACAAACCGTCGAGCTGGCCACTGGCGGCGCGGCGCCACCGTCCGCGGTAATCGAAGCAATCGAACGGGATGGTTTCCGCATCACCCACCTTTATGGACTGACCGAATCCTATGGTCCCTCACTGTCCTGCGCCTGGCAGGATGAATGGAGCGATCTCGATCTCGAGGACTGCTCCGGCAAGATGGCCCGGCAAGGGGTTAATTATCTGACCCTGGAACACGCCATGGTTGCCGACCCGGAAACGATGCAGGAGGCACCCTGGGATGGCGAGACCATCGGTGAACTGATGCTGGGCGGCAACACGGTGATGAAAGGTTACTTAAAGAACCCGGATGCAAACGCGGAAGTGTTTCGTGGCGGATGGCTTCACACCGGCGACCTGGCGGTGCGTCATGCTGACGGTTATTTCGAGATCAAGGATCGTTCCAAGGACATCATCATATCCGGCGGTGAGAACATATCCAGCCTGGAAGTGGAAGAAGTGCTGTATAGACACCCGAAGGTGCTGGAAGCCGCCGTGGTGGCAAAGCCAGACGAGAAATGGGGGGAAACCCCCTGTGCATTCGTGACCCTGAAACAGGGTATGGAAGCAGATACGGATGAGATCATTACTTTCTGCAAGGAGAATCTCGCGGGTTTCAAAGTACCGCGAACAATCATCTTTGGTCCCTTGCCAAAGACAGCGACAGGCAAGATACAAAAATTCGCATTGCGAGAACAATCAAAAACCGGGGCCAGCTGATGATATTCGATGTTTCAGGATATCACGTTGTTATTGCCGTCGATGGCGGGCATCTTGTCAACTCACTTTAAAACCGGAGATATCCATGGATTTCCAGCTTGCGCCCGAAATTGAAGACATACGCTTAAGAATTCATGACTTCGTCGAGCAGCACATTCTGCCCCTGGAGCTAGATCCGACGGCTCACGATGAACATGAAAATATCGCCGAGGAACCGCTGCGCGATCTGCGCGCCATGGCAAAAGCCGAAGGGTTATGGGCGCTACAAATGCCGAAACAACGCGGCGGTGGCGGTCTCAATATCGTTGCCATGGCGGCCTGTTACGAGGAAATGAACCGATCGATCTTTGGCCCGGTTTGTTTTAATAGTGCGGCCCCGGACGATGGCAATATGATCGTTCTGGAAAAGGTTGCGCGCGATGATCAAAAGGAACGCTGGCTGCAGCCGATTATAGATGGAGAGATGCGCTCTGCCTTTGCGATGACCGAGCCGGCACCGGGTGCAGGCTCCGACCCGTCCCTGATGTTGACCCGTGCTGAGAAGAAAGGAGACCGCTGGATTATCCATGGATGCAAAACTTTCATCACGGGTGCCGCTGTCGCCCAGCATTTTATCCTGATCGCGCGCACCTCGGACGATACCCGCAAGGGGTTGACCGCTTTCCTTTTCGACCGCGATCAACCTGGCTGGCACATCGAGCGGCGTATTCCGATCATGGGACCGGAAGAGCACGGTGGTCATTGTGAACTGATATTCGACGGTCTGGAAATTCCTGATGAAAACC
>QNFD01000096.1 GCA_003645435.1 Gammaproteobacteria bacterium
CAATAGCCCTGCAAGTATAATAATAAAAGCAGTTAGTGACATTACCCAGACAATCGCTATCGATTCATATCCATCTACTTTAAAACATTAATATTCCCCGAACTGTCTATTGTTTCAAAGCCGGGATTGCATGACAATTTGGGTAATTTCGTTAAAGTTGTCGCCTGGCAGGTGAGGGGATCATCAATGAGTACTAATGGGCCATTATCAGGATACCGGGTCATCGAACTGGGGCAGTTACTCGCGGGGCCTTTCGCCGGCTGTATGCTCGGTTATTTCGGCGCGGAGGTGATCAAGATTGAACCCCCCGAAGGCGGCGACCCGATACGAGGCTGGCGCGAGCTTGATGAGGGTACCTCGCTCTGGTGGCGTTCGCTGGCCCGAAATAAAAAATCGGTAACGATTAACTTGAAGTCAGAGAAAGGTGTGGCGCTGGTGAAGGAGTTGATTAACGGCGCAAATGTCGTCATCGAAAATTTCAGGCCGGGCGTGGTGGAACGTTGGGGTCTCGGTCCCGATGAGTTCAAACAAAGCAATCCAGGGCTGGTTTATGCGCGTATATCCGGATATGGCCAGACCGGACCTTATTCGGGCAAGGCTGGTTTTGCCTCGGTGTGCGAGGGTATGAGTGGATTTCGCTACGTCAATGGGCATCCAGGCCAGGCTCCGGTGCGGCCTAATTTGAGTATTGGCGACACCATATCAGGTATTCATGCGGCACTCGGAATCTGTATGGCCTTACTCGAGCAAAAACAAAGTGGCACGGGTCAGGTGATCGATGTTGCGCTTTACGAGTCGATGTTCAACCTGATGGAGGCGGTGGTGCCGGAATACGATGGCGCAGGTGTTATCCGTGAACCCTCGGGCAGCACGGTCACCGGCATCGTGCCGACTAATACCTATCGCTGTAGTGATGGAAAATATGTCGTCATCGGCGGTAACGGGGACTCTATATTTCAGCGTCTAATGGTTGCCGCGGGTTATCCTGAAATGGCCGAGGATCCCCGTCTGGCGTCGAATCCGGGCCGGGTCGAACACGAGGCCGAGATTGACAGGGCGCTTTCAGACTGGTGCCTGAATAATAAATCGGATTATATACTCGAAATCCTGGATGAAAGAAGGGTACCGGCAGGGCCGATTTACAATGTCGAAGATATGATTAATGATGAGCATTTTAACGAACGTAAGCTGTTTGAAGTGGTCGAAATTAATGGCAAACAGCTGAAAATTCCAGCAATCCTGCCGAAACTGGACAAAACGCCCGGCGCCACGCGTTGGCCCGGACCTGAACTGGGTAGTCATAACCAGGAAGTCCTGGGTGAGCTGCTGGGGTTGTCCGCCGAAACGTTACAGGGCTTATCGGCAGATGGTGTTATCTAAGGAGCCTCTGATCAATTCGTGAATCAACATCTGCTAGTTAAAATGAGCCAGTCCTTCGTTGCAAATCTTGCGAATAGAGCTACTATTCGCTGCAATTCGCGCCTCGACCTGACTCGTTTTACCCGCGCATCTGAATGACTCAGAATTGATCAGAGACTCCTTAACCATTTCAGTAGGAAAATCGCAGGCTAAACAAATCAGGCATGATGGGAATGGAATCAATGAAAAAATTAACCTTTCAATCCATCTTGAGTTTATGCTTTATCCGACTGTGCTACAGGATTGTTATCCATTGACTGACTCAGAAAATATCCACTATAGCGGGCTCGAAATCGATCGGGCTGGCGAGCTCAGAAAAGATCCCGGCTGGCTCGAGGATCAGTGGAATCGACCGGATTGTCGTATCCTGTTGTTAAGGAATGATGCCAATCTGATGTCCTGGCAGGTGGCGCAGGAAAAATCTCCGGTATCCATTAACCATTCGCGTGACGAGGTCGAAGGCCTGTTGGAGCAGGTGACCTCTAAAGTTTTTCTCGGCCTGGATGATGGCGTACCCCTGTTTGCACTCGATGTATCAGATTGTGATGAGACAATCATGCAGCCCATATTGGCTGACAATGAATTTTTCGATTTGCGCCAGGCGGGCTGGCTGCTTAGCTCTCAGGAAGCATCGCTATTGGCCTATGCCAGGGGGCTGTTGTACTGGCACCGACACAGTAAATTTTGCGGCACCTGCGGTAGTCCGACCGAAATAAAACAGGGCGGGCACATGCAGTTATGCAGCAACCATAGTTGCGCGCGAATGACTTTTCCAAGGACTGACCCGGCCGTGATCATGCTGGTTGAGCACTGGCCGGCTTCGGGTCCGCCGATTTGCCTGTTGGGGCGTAACGCCCGCTTTGCGGCTCGAATGATGTCTACCCTGGCGGGCTTTGTCGATCCTCTGGAAAACCTTGAAGAAACCGTTAGACGAGAGGTATTTGAAGAATGCGGTATCGAAGTCGATCGGGTAACTTACCAGGCTTCCCAGCCCTGGCCATTCCCGTCTTCAATTATGCTTGGTTTTCGCGCCCGTGCTGTGACAACCGATATACGAGTCGATGGCATTGAAATTGAGGAAGCGGGCTGGTTTAGCGCCGACGAACTCAGGGACTTTGGCGAATGGGGTGATGAAGGTGAGGGGTATTGTTTGCCGCGAAGGGATTCAATTGCACGTTTTTTAGTTGAATCCTGGATAACTGACACAAAGGGGCGTTCTTAATTCAAGAACGCCCCGGTTGGTGGTTTAAGTTCAGTACTCAGGCACATTTTTTGGTCTCATACTGCGCCTGGTTAGCACTTTCGATGCCGCGCACACTGCTACTTATTTTGCTCGATGTATGGTTTAGCCTAAGCGAGTCGGCGCTGCGGTTGCGTCGGGCATTCAGTGCTTCGAGACTAGTCGAACCATGCTTTATGTCATACAGGTCATCCCGGCTCAGACCAATATCTTTCAGTGAACGGTCATTCATCTGAGATAGATCTTTAATGGCCTGACGTCTCCCTGCTTCTGCTTTTGAGTCTTCGATATACTTTTGCACGGAGGCCATGATCTTGGCGACCAGGTCCAAAAATGATCTGGACCGAATCTCGCGACCATGTCTTTCATGGGCAGATTGATCCGAGCCAAATTGATCCAGATATTGACGGTTGATGCCGTTTCCAGTATTGGCATCGACAATAGATGCGACGGCCAGGTTTAAAAATTTCATGTTAGAATTCCTCGTGTCAGTGATTTAAAGAATTTGTTGCTGAAAGGAGAATATATGTCTAATATAGCCATTAAACAAACGATTAAAATTATTATTCAGTATAGAAAAACTAATCTATTATGATAGTTCTACCACCCTTAAATTCGTTACGGGCCTTCGAAAGCGCAGGGCGGCATCTGAGCTTTAGCAAGGCGGCTGAAGAACTGAGCGTGACGCCCGGGGCTATTAGCCAGCAAATCCGGGGCCTGGAAGATTTTCTCGAAATCAAGTTGTTCAAACGACGTAACCGCTCGAGCGTGCTCACCGATGCGGGACAGATATTCCTGCCCCTATTGAGCGATGGTTTCTCCAGTATCAGCGAGGCGGTTGACGTGGTGCGCAAGTCTCAGTGTGACGAGCCGCTGACTATCACTGCACCGCCATCTTTCACTTCTAAATGGTTGATTCCGCGCCTGTGTAAGTTTCAGTCACTCCATCCGGATATCGATGTACGCATCGATGCATCATCGCATCTGGTTGATTTTGTGCGCGATGATATCGATGTCGGCATTCGCTTCGGTGACGGTGAGTATCCGGAGCTTGAGTCAATTTTTCTATTCTCGTTTGATCTGATCCCGGTATGCAGTCCGGAATTGCTCACCGATGGTAAGGGTCTGGGCGATGTTTCCGATATTCGACATCATACCTTGTTGCACGATGATGACCGCAATATTGACCCCAGTTGGCCGGATTGGGCAATGTGGCTTGCCACCGCGGGGGTCGATGATATCGATGCCAGCCGTGGTATTTACTTCAACCAGGGCGAGATGATCATTGAAGCGGCGCTGGAGGGGCAGGGCATTGCTCTGGTTTCGAGTGTGATGGCTGCCGGCGAAATCGAATCCGGTCGCCTGGTGCAGCCGTTTGAGACACGATTACCGGTAAGACTCAGGTTTCATCTGGTAACCTCGGCTCAAAAAGCGCGTAATCCGAAGGTGGCCGAGTTCAGGCAATGGATTTTAGAGGAAAGCGCATATTTGCGTGAATTGTAGTCGGGGTTGGGATTGGTTTGGATTTCACACCCTCACCCCTGCCCTTTTATGCCCTCGGGTGCTCCCTGAGGGAGAGGGCAGTCTATCTAAAAGAACCCCCTCATCCCAGCCTTCTCCCCCGAGGGGAGAAGGAGAAAGGGAATTTTTGTATGTGGCGTAAATGCATCAATTAGCGCATTAACGAAAGGCCAAAAAAAAGGGCGAGACATGGTCTCACCCTTTTTAACCGTCGACCTCAGCAGAGGCTAAAGGTTACTTACGTTCCGACAATTACAACGCAGTGATGTTCTCTGCCTGGGGACCTTTCTGGCCCTGGGTAACAGTGAACTCGACTTTCTGACCTTCGACCAGAGTTTTGAAACCCGTGCCGCTGATAGCGCTGAAATGAGCAAATACGTCAGGTCCTGATTCTTGCTCGATGAAGCCAAAGCCTTTAGATTCGTTGAACCATTTAACGGTGCCGGTTGTTGTAGACATATATATATCCTATTTAATAAAAGAAAATAAAGCCTCTTTAAAATGAGGCCATTGGGCTGGAAGTTGAGTTATTACTTATGAAAAACAGGACAAGGTACAAATGAAGGGACGTCGAAATGGTGTGCATAAATATAAGACTTACTTTCAAGCCGAGCGCATAATATACGTATTTCGATCGCAGTCAACAAGTATTTTGTTATTTTTTTAGCAAATAGTCGCCGTATGTCCTTGTGATATCGATTTTTTGAAGCCTGCTAGGCTTTCTTAAGTATTCCGCGATTTAGCGCCCTGGCCATGTCTTCACCCGTTGCGTATCGGTTTCGTGCCTCTTTTTGTAAGGCCTTGTTAATTATGCGTGTAGCACTGGTTGGTAAATCTGAGCGCAGCCCGCGTAGTGTTTTATGTTTTTCATTGGCGATTTTATAGGCCAGGTTCCCCAGATTATCGGCGTTAAACGGTAGTTCTCCGGTCAGTAATTGATAAAAACTGGCACCCAGGGAATAAATATCCGCGCGGCCATCGACCTTCGAACCCATTAACTGCTCCGGCGCCATGTAAGAAGGACTGCCGAGGAAGGCGCCGGTGCGTGTTTTTACCGAATCGGTTATGCGCGCTATGCCAAAGTCGGTTATCTTTACCGCTTTACTTCTCGGGTTGTACATGATGTTGCCCGGCTTGATATCGCGATGGACAATCTTCTGCCTGTGCGCGTAATCCAGCGCCTCGGCGACTACCCCTACTATTCGAAAAACCTCTTGCACGGGGAGTAATTTCGAGGGCTTTACGTAATTGGACAACGGCACACCGGTGACATAGTCCATCGTGATAAAAGCGAAATCTTCTTCCTCGCCCATATCGTAAACCGTGACGATATTATTGTGGCTGAGCCGACCAGCAGCCTCGGCCTCACGAAAAAAGCGCTCTTTCACTGATTTTAATTGACTGCTCGAAAACTGTGAGTAGTCGAGAGTCTTGATTGCTACCTTGCGGTTGATATTCGGGTCGTTGGCGAGATAAACCACGCCCATCGCCCCTCGACCCAGTTCCTTCTCAATGGTGTATCTGCCAAGTTCGGGTAATTCCATTTGTGACATTAGTAAGGTTTTTTGAGATTGACCTGGTGCGAGTGTTTTAGAGGGCTTTGAATGGACCTTGTCATGGGATTCAAGCTTTTTACTGATATCCCTGTAATTTTTTTGACGATTATTGATTTCAGAGTAAATTTCGAAGGCCTGGTCGTATTTTCTTTTACGCTCAAGCTTAACTGCAATCTCGTACAAATTATCGAGTACCTTGTCGCTTGTATTGCATTTCAGCAGATTAGTAGCGGCCTTATCCAGATCGTTTTTCTCGAACTGGTAGTGCCCCAGGGCATACCAGGCATCGTTTTGTTTTTCTAGCAGGCTATCGAGAATAGACTGACCCGATAAGTAAACATATGCCGACAGTTGTCCAGTCAACATCAACATCAACAGGTTGATCGAGGGCCACCAGATTCCTTCCAGTATTAGTAACACGGGTTGGGCTGAAACAATGCCCAGCACCAGGAAGGCACCCAGGAACAATCCACTTTGCCTGCTGAACAGGGGTAAAAGCCATAACAGGTAAACAACCACCAGCCCTAGCAGCAGAGGCATTAACCACCAACTGGCCGTCGGTGTGAAATAGGTCGCGCCAGCCTGCAGACTAGCCAGTGAATTGGCCAGTACCTGCAGCCGGTTGGTATCCTGACCGATGAGCACCAGTTTATTTTTAAAGTATGAATTAGATTTGACACGGGCTTTTTTCAGAGACAATGGGTTGAGTTCCGTATGACGCCCGCTGAGCCCGGAAAAATAATAAAAAACCTTGCCTGCCTGACTGGTCTGGATTTGGCTGTTGCCGAGTTCTATACGGCCATTTTCACCCCAGTGCAATTGATTGTTTGTTTTGATCTGGCTGTAAGCCGCGAGGCTTAAATCGGGCAGGGAACTGGTTTTATTTTCGTCGTACCAGATCAACGCATGCTGGCCGGACGGTGCCGGATTAAAAGGGTAGACGCGGTATGGAAAACGGGTATCGGTTAACCTGAATGTTTGTGCCTGTGGCAGGAATACCGATGGTATGTACTGCCGCCAGCCTTCCTGGTAAATGAGTGACTCGCTGTAGGGTATGTTGTTTTGTTTACCCGGATTGCTGGTGTACTGGGTTAGAAATACGCGTTGGTTTTCCAGCATCCAGGCCAGTTTGTTACGTTCTCCCTCGGTTGCTTTCCAGTCTTTATTCTTTTCATTTCGCACATAGTCCATTTGCGGGAAATTATCGCTTAGCCAGATTATCTGGGCCGCGCCTGATTTTTTTAGTTTGCGCAGCAAGCTGCGAAATTCCTGGATACCTTCGGGTTGCTGTAAGCGTGATTCGTCGAGTTGTACTACACGGAAATTATTGCCTGCCGATTGCTCAGGCAGTAAATGGCTGGCGATGCTGAACATTTTCGCATCGAGCCAACGCACGGTGCTATTTTGAGATGACAGTAATGCCAGTAAAAAGCAGATAACGATAAATATGGAAAAGTAGAGTCTGCGATGTTGGTCCAATGAGGGGCCTGCCTGCTATTTGAGTCGGTAGTTTGAGTGCTGGACCAGTCGCATAAACGGACTCGGCCAGTTTTTCCAGATAACCCAAATAGTATAGTACAGGTATTCAATATGCGGGCAGTGTGCAGGCAAGACGCGTGATCATTTTCTAATGCCGCTATTCTTCTGGCTGGGAGCCGAGACCGCCAATACTTTCCTGCACTTCCTGGGTGAGCCGGTTGCGGCTTTCATCAGAAGCAAAAAACCAGATTAGAATCCAGACAATTAGCAGGATAACCGCTCCATTTTGAAGCAGGGAAGCAATTTTTTCCCTCCCCGTCAGGGTTGCGACACGATCCCTGTTGGCCCTGTAAATACGGTAGAAAAATCCGATAACCCTGAATATCGGGCCATATAGAAAATCTATCCATTGCTGAAGACGAGTTGCCAAGATACGAGCCTATATTATTGAAGTGTTGGGTAATTCATCATCAGCATCTTCGATCTGCAAATGTCGATCCTCTGCAAGATAGGTATAAAACACCGGTAACACAAAAAGCGTAAACAGGGTGCCGATAGCAAAACCCGAGACGATAGTGATTCCAATTGCCTGTCGGCTTGCCGCTCCGGCACCATCGGCTATGATCAATGGCAATATCCCGAACATGGTCGAGAACGAGGTCATTAGTATCGGCCGTAGGCGTACCGAGGCAGCCTTGATGACGGCTTCAGGCGGCGCCAGCTTCTCGTTGATCTGGAACTCGTTGGCGAATTCGACGATTAGAATACCGTGCTTGCTGATCAGTCCAATCAGGGTTATCAAGCCGACCTGGCTATAAATATTCATCGACACCTGCCACAGGAACATGGGCACCAACGCTCCGAACAGGGCCAGCGGTACCGTGGTGAGGATGATAAAGGGATCGCGCAGGCTCTCGTATTGAGCAGCCAGCACCAGGAATACAATAATAATTGCGAATCCAAATGTGACTACCAGAGCGGAGCCCTCGTGGATCAACTGACGTGACTGACCCTGATAGTCGAAGGTGTAACCCGCGGGCGCCACCTGTTCGGAAATTTCGCGCAAGGTTTGCAACGCCTGACCGAGTGGCACACCCGGCACGGCGTCGATCTTGGCCGAGTTTTGCTGCTGAAATTGCACCAGTTCGGCGGGTACCGAGGTATATTTAATGTCGACCAGGTCAGACAGGCTGATCTGGTCACCGCCATCGGAATAGACATAATACTGGCTGATTATATCGGCATTCTGGCGTTTGTCCCGGCGCGCCTGCGGGATGATTTTATAGCTGCGTCCAGCGAGACTAAATCGGCTGATATAACCCTCTGCCAGGATGGCGCCGAGGGTCTGGCCGATATCGCGCATGGAAACGCCCATCGCCTCGGCGCGTTCTCGATTTACGCTAATTTTTATTTCGGGTTTACTAAAATTGAAATCGCTCTTGATAAAGAAAAACTGACCGGATTCCCGCGCCCGCGCGAGTATCTGCTGGACTACACCGTAGAGACGATCGTAACCTTCTTGGGTTTTCACAATAAACTCTACCGGCGTATTACCGCTGGCGCCGGGCAGTGAGGGCGGATTAAAGGCGAAACTCTGCAATCCCGGCTGC
>QNFD01000097.1 GCA_003645435.1 Gammaproteobacteria bacterium
GCCGGGATTGGTAAAACTGCTCCTGGCCGCCAAATTGGTCATATCCTCTTCTTCTTCCCACACATACATATAGACATCTAACGGCTCTTCCCGACCTTTAACCCGCAATCGGTCGAAAGGACGTACATTGTTGGTCAGTTCAGTATCCTTCAACATAAACGCCAAATCCTTGGTGCAAAGGATTTGGCGGGCCTTGGCCATGCTCGCAATTCGGGCGGCAACGTTCACCGAGTCACCATAGATATCGCCATCTTCGAGAATCGCGCTGCCATATTGCATGCCTATCCGAATCGATACACCAATGGTTTCAGGAGTGCTATCGTCTTCCATGGTTTCCTGAATTTCTCGTGCTGCCCACATCGCCCCGTCGACATCAGTGAAATAAACCAGTATTTCGTCACCGATAGTCTTGATCAGTACCCCGCCGTGGCTGGCACAGGTTGATATCAAAATATCTAGCGAGTTGGAGATGCGCTCACGCGCAAGATCATCACCCAAATTTTCATACATTGCGGTGCTGCCGGCGACGTCGGCGAACATAACAACACAGGTGATGGTTTCTCGGGCCATTTAATCTTTATCTCTAATAAAGCACTTTAACTAGTAAAAATAACTTCTGTTCAAACTCTTGGATTTCGAATGACTCAATTATAGAGCCTCATAAAAGAAATCCTCGTAATAATATGGATGTGCAAAATTGCCTATTAAAAACCTCATATTCCTGTCTTTTAACGGCTTCTCTAATATTCATGTGCTGGGTTAAAATTACATAGCATGTTGCTGAATAATATAGATTTATTGTAGCACCTATTTCTCTAAAATATAGCTGACTGCGCTATTGATTCGAGCCAGCGTTTTTTCCCTGCCGATAATTTCAACGGTCTTGTCAATTGGAGGTGAAAAAGATCCACCGGTGACCGCCACGCGTAACGGTTGCCCTACTGCACCCATTTTTACGTCGAGGGCGTCAGTAATTGACTCAATCACTCCATGTATTGTAGTTGAATTCCAGCCATCGAGCCGTTCTAGTTCATCATGCAAGCGCTTTAAAACTTCCACGGATACTGGCTTTAGGGCTTTCCTGGCTGCCTTTTCATCATACTGTTCGAAATCACGAAAGCAGTAGAGAATACTATCAACCAGTTCATTGATGGTTGATACACGTTGCCGATACAAATCGACAATGCCATTGAAATCAGTTTGCTCACTAAACTCAACACCAATTTTATTGAGCCGCTGTTTAACCAGGTCGATGATCTGATCGAGCGGTTGCGATACCAGATACTGCGAATTAACCCACTTCAGTTTTTCAGTATTAAAAGTGGAGGCCGATTTATTAATATCGTCCAGTGAAAAGTACTCGATCATTTCGTCGATGCTAAATATTTCCTGGTCTCCGTGTGACCAGCCTAAACGCACCAGGTAGTTCAGCATTGCCTCGGCAAGATAACCATCTTCAAAATACTGCATGACACCGACTGCACCATGCCTTTTGGACAGGCGTTTGCCGTCATCTCCGAGGATCATCGGTAAATGAGCGTACTCGGGGCAGTCTGCACCCAGCGCTTTAAGTATATTAATCTGCCTGGGCGTATTGCTGACATGATCGTCCCCTCGCACCACGTGGGTGATTTGCATGTCCATATCATCAACTACCACGGTTAAGTTGTAAGTTGGCGTGCCATCGCTACGAGCGATAATCAAGTCATCCAGTTCCGCGTTGCTAACGCTAACCTCACCTTTGACATGGTCACGAAACTTAACCACTCCCTGTTGCGGATTTTTGAAACGCACTACCAGATCAGTATCGCTGCCGGGTTTCAGATTAAGATCCCGGCAACAACCGTCATAGCGAGGTTTTTGCTTCGCTGCCATCTGCGATTCGCGAAGTGTTTCGAGGCGTTGTTTTGAGCAACAACAGTAGTAAGCATCTCCCTGATCAATTAACTGTTGGATAACTTCACGGTAGCGATCAAATCTTTTTGTCTGGTAGTATGGTCCTTCATCATAATCCAGCTTCAACCACTGCATGCCCTCCAGAATAGCCTGAACCGATGCCTCGGTAGAGCGTTCACGATCCGTATCTTCGATCCGTAATATAAATTTGCCACCCATTTTTCTGGTATAAAGCCAGCAAAACAATGCCACCCGGGCACCACCCAAATGCAGATATCCAGTTGGACTGGGGGCAAAACGAGTTTTGATCATTGATCTTCCTGAGGGAGATTGATAAGGCGCAGTATTCTACCAAACTCGCGTTAATTTAATACGAAAGTCGTATTAAATTAACAACCTGCGGACTAACAGCCTGGTAGAACCAAGGAGAATCTAATATTTTTTCTCTATTTCCATGGCGCGACCGATACGCTGAATTCGAGTATGTTTCAGGAATGAATTTCCAAGCAGGGCATCGGATGGCTGTGAACCCTCTATCACGGTTGCCTGGACATTGGGCACATTTATATCACCGATGCTGACACTATCCAGCATTATCCTCCAGACCGGCACCGTGGAAGCGGCAGTCTGCGCGTAACCTCTCGATCCCTTCTTGAAGTCGATGCCTATGCGGGTCGCATTTTGACCACTGAGGGTAACATTGGTTGCGCCGGTATCGACCAGAAAACGCATCGGCTGACCGTTGACCTTGCCGGTGATGAAGTACATGCCCTGGAAATCCGGGAAAATTTTAGAAACGATTCGCTCCGGCTTTTTATAATTACCCTGTATCGTCTGGTTCAACCCCAGTTTTCTGCTTTCACCGTCTATTAGTACCACGGCGCCTCTACCCGAGGCTGACTCCAGCGTGACACCGTCAAAGCTCTCACCCTTAGTGAGTAACTTCTGCTGTCCATTTATCCGTAACAGGACTTTATTCGTAAATAAGCCTAAAACACGTACGTCGGTAGCATCAGCAGTACTGGTTATCAGAATAAGCGCCAGAAACAGGGTAATGATTCGGCCCGGATTGCTCATAGATCTTTAATATAAAATAGCCAGGAAATCTGTATACAGGCAAGTGCATACAATCCTGCGAGTAGATCGTCAAACATGATTCCAAATCCACCCGGCACGCGCTTATCGGCAATTTTTACCGGCCAGGGTTTGACGATATCGAAAAATCTGAACAGCACGAATCCGGCTAATATCCATTGCCATGTTACCGCGGGAATTGCGATCATCGTAATCCAGTATCCAATAATCTCATCCCATACGATCCCCGAGTGGTCGTGTACGCCGAGCGCCTTACTGGTCTTATCACAAACATAAATACCTAGTAGAAAACCTGCTGCTACAACAATCAAATAGGGCCACAATTCCAGTCGACTCAGCAATAAATAGAACGGAATTGCCACCAGTGTACCCATGGTTCCGGGTGCGTAGCGCGAAAGCCCCGAACCGAAACCCAGCGACAGTAAATGGACCGGACTGGATAACATCGAAACTGGTATTGGTATTGGTTTAGTCAAAGTGTCGATACCCGTGCCAGTCGTTTAAATCGATCGCTTTACTACCATCTATAAGAGTGTAGCCCGAATCTGTTATTTCGCCGATTTCAGTGAGTCGGCAATCTGGATTATGCAGATTCCACTGAGCAACGGCTGCCGAGTTTTTACGCGGCAGGGTAAAACATAATTCGTAGTCATCTCCACCGCTTAGCGCATGTTGATAAGCCTCATTCTCTACGATCCAGTCGCAAACCGGTAACCGTGCCTGACGAATACATGCGCCTACCCCACTAGACCGCAAAATATGGCCCAAATCACCGACCAACCCGTCTGACAGGTCAATCGCGGCAGAGGCGTGTCGAGACAGGAAGTCTATTAGTTCGAGACGTGGAATTGGCCGGTTTAATGCTGATTCGCAATTGCCCCGGATAGTTTCAGGTAACTTTATTTGCTGTTGCAACTGAGCGAGGCCTAGCGACGCGTTACCCAGTGTTCCCGAAACCATAATCCTGTCACCTGGCCGGGCTCCATCTCGCGTGACCTGCCGACCGCATTCTACGAGCCCGGTTACCTGCACCGTAACCGATAATGGGCCGCGACAGGTATCGCCGCCAATCAGCTCAACCTGGTAGCGTTCGGCACTACTCTTTAAACTGTCCGAGAATGCCTGCAACCAGGTTTTGTCAAATTCAGGAATACTCAGTGATAACAGGAACCATGCCGGAGTCGCTGCCATTGCCGCCAGATCACTGAGATTGACCGCAAGCGCCTTGCCGGCAATATCCGCAGCGCTGGTTTGAGCTGGAAAATGCACGCCGCTAATCAGGGTATCCATACTCATTACCGCCTGCATGCCATCGGGTACATTAACCACCGCGGCGTCGTCACCCAGGGACAATATAGCTGGAAATTTTGACGAACCGATATTGGTGAAGTAACGCTCGATTAGTGAAAATTCATTCAAGGAAATAGACTAAGACCGGTTAGTGAAAAACCTGATGCTGCGTCAGTTGATACTGGAAGTTTCGAGTTCGCGAATTTGCCGGGAGAGCGGATCGAGTACACCGTTAACAAACTTGTGGCCTTCGTCGGCGCCGTATGTCTTCGCCAGCTTAACTGCCTCGTTAATCACCACCTTGTAGGGAATCTCAAGGTGATGGAGGAATTCATAAGTCGCAATACGCAGTATGTTACATTCGATTGGATCGAGCCGATCTTCGCTATGAGTCATGAATTTTCGATAGGTTGCGTCAAGTTGTTCAACTTCAGCGGGAATCTGATAGAGCAATTCAAGAAAATAGGCTTCATCGCCCGATGAAACACCCTGCTCTTCTAAATAGTGCTGCTTGATCCAGTCCAGGTCCTCGCCGGATAGCTGCCATTGATACAGAGCTTGCAAAGCTTTATCGCGGGCATGTTTGCGCTTCTTGATAAATCGAGCATTATTCGTATTTGCTTTTGGCATTAAATCAGCTTAACCAATTTTCCTGAGCAGGCTAATCATTTCCATTGCCGCCATGGCCGCGTCCGCACCCTTGTTGCCCGCCTTGGTGCCGGCGCGCTCTATAGCCTGTTCGATGGTATCTGTAGTCAGCACAGCATTGATCACCGGAATCGAATGCTGTAAAGCCAATGTTGACAATGCCTTCGCATTTTCACCCGCGACAAAATCGAAATGGGGCGTGGAACCACGAATCACCGCACCGATACCAATGATCGCGTCGAATTTTCCCGAGGCCGCAAACTTTTGCACAACCAGCGGCATTTCCAGCGCTCCGGGAACGTGACTGACGGTAATATCTGTATCCTTGATTCCAGCACGCTGCAATGTGTCCAGTGCGCCCTGCAAAAGACTCTCGACAATGAACCCGTTAAATCGGCCCACTACTATAGCCAGTTTTGCCTTGTTCACCGTAATGTCGCCATTGATCTGATTTACTTCACTCATTTTAAAACCTCTTGCCAAACGCCTTGCTGAATTAACAGTCCGCGTTAATCGGAATAATATTCAACTACTTCTAGACCAAAACCCGCCAGTGCATGGAATTTCTTCGGTGCGCTCAGCACGCTCATTTTGCGCACACCGAGATCTGCGAGAATCTGCGCACCAATACCATAGGTTCTTAAGTCGTCGGGATGATCTTCTTCCTGAACTGCATCGTCACGGATAATTGATTCAATTTTTGCCACCATGTCTTTGGGCGACTCGGCCTGACGCAAAAATACAATGACGCCCTGGCCTTCCTTGTCGATAGTTTTCATAACATCGTGCAAAGGCCAGCCCCGGCCCACGGTACCAAGTAGTGAATCGGTTAGTGTATTTTGTATGTGTACTCGTACCGGAATAGGCTTGTCGGCATCAATTTTACCTTTTACGAGGGCGAAATGCAGTTCCTGGGCCGTGGTATCCTCATAAGCGAACAACTCGAAATCACCATAATCAGTCGGGAAGCGTGTTTCGACAATGCGTTCAATCGTGTGTTCATTTTCGATGCGGTAGCGAATCAGGTCTTCGATGGTACCAATTTTCAAATCGTGTTTCCTGGCGAAGACCTCGAGATCGCTTCTCCTCGCCATGCTGCCATCGTCGTTAAGAATTTCGACAATTACCGCCGCTGCCTGAAATCCTGCGAGACGCGCGAGGTCACAGCCGGCTTCGGTATGACCCGCACGAAACAGGACACCGCCCTTGCGCGCCATTATCGGAAAAACATGGCCTGGTTGCACGATATCTTCGGATTTTGCATCGGCTTTTACCGCGGCACGAACCGTGGTCGCCCGGTCCGCCGCAGAAATACCGGTAGTGACACCCTCGGCCGCTTCGATAGAAACGGTGAAATTGGTTTCCATCTGGGCATTATTATCACCAACCATCAATGGCAGGCGAAGTTGCCGGCAGCGCTGCTCGGACAGGGTTAGACAAATCAGGCCACGACCATATTTAGCCATGAAATTGATATCATCAGCCTGCACCATTTCGGCAGCCATCAAAATATCACCCTCGTTTTCGCGATCCTCATCGTCCATGATGACGACCATTTTTCCGGCCCTGATATCTTCGATAATTTCTTTGGTATTATTCAGTTTCATATTATTTCGTTTACTAATGGAACAAATTTAGTGGAATAAATTCCATCATTTGATAAACCCTGATTTTAGCAGTGATGCCATTAGCTGGTTATCAGAAGTATTGTCATCGTCCGCCCTGCCCCTGATTAATCGTTCAAGATAGCGGGCGATGATATCAACTTCAATATTAACCTGCGACTGAACGCGATAATACTGGAATATGGTTTTTTGCACCGTATGCGGCACTATATTAACCTCAAACCGATTATTCTCGACCCGGTTAACTGTCAAACTGGTGCCGTCGATAGTTACCGAGCCTTTTTCGGCAATGTAATGCTGGAGTTCGAGCGCGAGCTCAAAGCTATACCGCATCGAACGTGCATCGTTTTCCAAAGCCACCACGGTTGCGACACCATCGACATGTCCGCTAACCAGATGCCCGCCAAGCGCGGTATTCAGTGTCAGGGCTTTTTCAAGATTGACCGGACTACCCGATTCTAGCTGGCCCAGGCTGGTTTTACCCATGGTCTCAAGTGATACGTCGGCAACAAAGCCCTGATTTTTCAACACCACCGCTGTCAAACATACCCCGTTTACGGCAATGCTGTCGCCGGGCTGAGACGCGGACAGATCCAGGTCATTGGTGTTAATGCCAAGACGGATATCACCGCCTTTGCTTTCGATCGATGCCACGCTACCGAGTGCCTGTATGATTCCGGTAAACATCAAATATTAACCTCTGATTTTAGTGACAGGGTTAAACGCATATCATCACCGATGTTTCGTATTTGCTCGATGCCGCAGTGTACGCTATCGCTCATCCGGGTTAACTCTCCTAGCTCAAAAGCGCCGCGCGACTGACTGCCCATTAGTTGTGGTGACATGTATATTATCATTTCATCGACCAGCTGCGCCTGTAGCAAGGCGCCTGCGAGAATTTGGCCGCATTCGGTATGTATTTCGTTGATTTCCCGGTTTGCCAAATGCGACATCAAATCGACTAACTGAATATGATCCTGCTGATTATTTTTCATCACTTCTACTTTAGCACCCGCAGCGACGAGACGATCCACATCCGCGGAATTATGGTTCAGCGTGTAAATCCAGATATCGCCATCGGTATCGAAGATTTTTTCGCTGCCGCTCAAACGTAACTGTGCATCCACTATCACCCGCACCGGTTGCCTGACTCCAACCTCCTGCCCCAGCTCCTGTTTCGACAGGCGTATATTTAACGAGGGGTTGTCTTTGATAACGGTACTCGCCGAAGTCAATACGGCAGAACTTCTCGCCCTCAAAAACTGTACATCTTTACGCGCGGCCTCTCCGCTAATCCATTGGCTACGGCCATTTTTGAGCGCGGTACGCCCATCGAGCGACATCGCCATCTTCAAACGTACGAAGGGCCGGCCGTTTAGCATACGCGAGATAAACCCCGGATTTAAGTCCCTGGCCTCCGATTCCAGAACACCCTCGATGACTTCAATGCCTGCCGCTTTAAGCTTGGCGATTCCCCGACCTGCTACCGCTGGGTTGGGATCCTGCATCGCTACGATCACACGCCTGGGCATGAGTTTGATCAACGCGTCGACACAGGGCGGGGTCCGGCCCTGGTGCGAGCAGGGTTCGAGCGTCACATAAAAATCGCTGCCAACCGGTACGCGAGAGCTTTCGGTCGCGTTTATTTCCGCATGCGGGCCGCCGGTGAACTCGTGCCAGCCCTGCGCGACAAGTTTCTCGTTTTTTACTACTACACAACCGACGCGCGGGTTGGGATGCGTCGAATAGAGCCCTTTATGCGCAAGTCGCAAGGCTTGCGCCATCCAGTATTGGTAATTTAAAGACTGGGGCACTAGGGCTCCTCGTCGATCAAGGGTACCTGCCTACGCTGCTCCTCGGGGGTTGGTTCTGATTCCAGGGTTTTGATAACTTCCTCGAAGGCCTGGATATCTTCAAAGCTCAGATAAACCGAGGCAAATCGAATATAGGCAACATGGTCCAGACGCTGAAGCTCATGCATGACCATATCACCAATTTTTCGTGATGAAATTTCGCGTGATTCGATACCGACCAATTGTTTCTTTATATGGCTGATCGCGTCTTCGATTTGCTCGGCTGATACCGGTCTTTTTTCGAGTGCCCGCAGCATGCCACTGCGCAAACGTAATTCGTCAAATGCATCGCGGCTACCATCGTTCTTGATTACCATCGGCATGTTGAGAATCGGTGACTCGTAGGTAGTGAAACGAGA
>QNFD01000098.1 GCA_003645435.1 Gammaproteobacteria bacterium
ATACAGTGTAGATGAAAACAGGCTTGCGATATTGCAGGGCGAGGAAAAGCTGAGTAATCTGGATGATGTGTTGTTCGACTCCACCCCTGCCTGTGGGGTCGGACATGGTTGGTCAATTGCACCTGAATCCTGGCTAAAAAGTGATGCCGATATCAAAGTTGATTCACATTTATTGCCGGACGCACGATCTCTGTTAAAACTGGCCCGGCAAGCCGTGGCAGAAAATCACACGGTCAGCGCTGAAAACACCAGTATCAATTACCTGAGGAACCAGGTCGCCAGCAAGCCCCGGCACTAATGGCGAACAAACTGGCATATCCCTACGGCGTTGCACTGATTAATGGCCATATCAAGGCTCAGGCTAGCGACTTTAGGGTTACCGAAGAACTCGGATTTCAACCCACCGGTGAAGGCGAGCATTTGTTTTTGCTTATCGAAAAATCGATGATGACCACGCATGAGTTGATAGAACATGTGGCGCATGATTTTTCAATAAAAGCCAGGGACATAGGTTATTGCGGCCTCAAAGATAAACTGGCCGTGACCCGACAGTGGTTGAGTCTTTACCTGCCTGGACAAATGCATAGCCTGAAACTAGCCAGTGTCGCCGATTATCATTTGCTGGATCACAAATGGCACAACAAAAAACTCCGTCCGGGCACGCATCGGTCGAATTACTTCGAGGTCGTCGTTCGCGATGTTGAATCAATGCCCGAAATCACCCGCCGTCAACTCGACATGATCCGGCAACAGGGCATGGCCAATTATTTCGGCGAGCAACGCTTTGGCCGACAGGGCGATAATGTTGAGCAGGCAGTACGTGCTTTTAATAATCCCCGCCGGGCACGCAAGTTGAGTCGTACGAAGAAGAGTCTGTACCTGTCGGCACTAAGAAGTTTTTTATTTAACCGGGTGTTATCGAAGCGAATAGAGCAGGGTATCTGGAAAAAGCCAATATGCGGTGATGTTTTTATGCTAAGCGGTAGCCAGTCAATTTTTTATGAGCCCATCAACGATGAATTGCTTGAGAGATATAATCACCAGGATATTTCCAGCACGATAAGCCTGCACGGTGCCGGCAATCGATTACTCCAGTCTCAGGCACGGGAAATCGAGGACGCGGTGCTGGCAGAACACGAAGCCATCGGGTTATGCCTGTTACAGGCAAAGGCTAAATTGCAAATGCGCGCGACGCGTGTCGCAGTAGCCGATCTCAGGGTAGAATTCGATAAAAGTGAACAAAGCCTGTACATAGAGGCAAGACTGCCGCGCGGTAGTTATTTCACGACCTTGCTTGAACATTTTATCGATACCGGAAGGGGTAAGTAGAAGAATAGGGTCGTTATATCAGATTGACCCGGTATTCAAATTAACGTGATTGCGGCTAATATTTTTAGCCTCGATAAACTTACCCCTCACCCCAACCCTCTCCCCGGAGGGGCGAGGGAGTGTTTTAGTCCCCTCGCCCCTGGGGGAGAGGGCTAGGGTGAGGGGGCTGTTGATCCAGGTCCCAATACTACAATTTCCGATAAACACAAAACCAGCCTTCTAAATCACCGGTTTCATAGTATTTGTCCTGTTCCAGATGCAGGCACTCAATAGTTCCAGTATCGACCAGGGAATTAAATTTTTCTTCAAATCCCTTCGATTGCCAGAGATCAAGGTGTACCGTGCAGGCGAGAATGCCTCCGGGCCTGAGAATACGGAATATCTCATCCAACGGTTCCGGGCCGACATGACCGTGAGTAAAGGTTCCGGACGAAATGGCCGCATCGTAGCCGGCATCGGCAATCTCGAGTGGCAGGTTTAAATCACCAACCATTACCTGCGCATAAATACCCCTGTCCTGCGCGACTCGTACCATGTCGGGGGACAAGTCGATGCCAACCAGGTTTCTATATCCCTGCTGGTGCAAAAAAGTACAGGTCAGGCCGGTACCGCAGCCAATATCAAATACACGAGCATCTTTATCGGGCAAGTGTTCGTTTAGCAGCTGGGCAATCGTGATCGGCGAGGTGTACCCGAGCTCGACGAGCATTTGATGATCGTAGTCATCGGCCCATTTACGATAAAAATCGACCATTTTTTCATCGTCTTTAAGCCCGTAAGCCTCGCTTACAAACTCACTCGGGGCCCTGGTATTGGATGGTGTTGTCATAAATACTATTAGCGCCTGGCTATAAACCGGCCAGGATGGTATCTGCATCACTCACTTCAAATTTTCCAGGTGCCTCGACATTGAGTAATTCGACAACGCCATCGTTAACCACCATGGCGTAGCGTTGTGAACGCATACCCATACCGCCTTGCCTACGATCAAGTTCCAGTCCCACGGCGTGAGTAAAATAGCCGCTGCCATCGGCGATCATCATGACCCGATCTCCGACATTTTGCTGTTCACCCCAGGCATGCATAACATGGGCGTCGTTGACCGACAGGCAAACAATACGATCAACCCCTTTGGCAAATAATTCGTCAGATTTCACCACGTATCCGGGTAAATGCGAGGCTGAACAGGTCGGTGTAAACGCACCGGGTAGCGCAAATAAGACGACTTTCTTGTCGTTAAAGATTTCATTGGTACTAATTTCAGCGACCCCATCGTCTGTCTTTTGATACAGGGTTAACGATGGAAGCTTCTCTCCTACCTGAATTGGCATGGCTATATACCTGTATTGATTGAGGATATAAACGATAAGATTGTTTCGATCAAGCTAGATATTACAACGAGCTCGGGGTTTTCCCAATATCTTTTATTCCCATAATTTTATCGGATCATGATCCATTGAATAAATTGCAGCAGGCCCCGGTCATTTTGGGGTATGCTCGCCGACTGATAATTCGAATTGCGTAAAACGATTATGGTATTGAACAGGCCATCCTTTTATGCGGCGCACAGGGCAGCAGCATAATGTGGGAAAAGTATCGATTGCATCAACGCAATCACTGGATTTTTGATCTGGACGGCACCCTGACGGTCAGTGCCCACGATTTCGTTTATATTCGAGACAAACTTGGTCTCGACGCAAATGCACCGATACTCGAAGCACTCAATGCCATGCCCGAGGCACAGGCCGCACCCCTGTGGGAATCGCTGAATGAAATGGAAGAGTATTTTGCCGGGAAAGCATCGTTGATGCATGGTGCGGTTGAATTATTGCAGAAACTACGCGCACGTGGCGCACAGCTTGCAATTTTGACTCGCAATACCATGCCGGTGGTGGAAAAAACGCTGCTCGCCTGCGGAATTAGCCATTTTTTCCCACGTGAACAGATTCTCGACCGCGATTCCTGCATACCAAAGCCATCACCCGACGGTATTCACCGGTTGCTAGATTACTGGCAAACGAATGCCGACGATACTGTGATGGTGGGTGACTACCTGTACGATCTGCAGGCAGGCAAGGGCGCCGGTGTTACTACCATCCATCTCGATCGGCAGGGTGAATTTGCCTGGCCCGAGTTCGCCGATATCTGTATTCGCGAATTAGCCGAAATCGAAGAACTGGTCGACTAGAGTAAATTAGCGACTCGCAACTGCTGCCTGGTCATGGCTGCGTAGGGGTCGGCACGGGTCTTATCGTGTACATGCATGCGGTAGTTGACGAACTGTTCTTCGTCATCGAAATGCATGAATGGATTGCCCTCGATCTGTTCACCCAGGGTGCAGGTTTGTTTCACCGAGTAGTTGTGACCAGGGTGGATTAACATATCCTCGGGTAGACGTTGTTTCATCTGTTTTAGAGTCGTGTACATTTCCTCGGGGCTACCGCCGCTCATATCACAACGGCCGCAGCCGAAAACGAAGAGCGTATCGCCGGTGATGATTTCGTTGCCCAACTGGTAGCAGGCAGAACCCGGGGTATGACCCGGGGTATGCAGTATCTTGATCGTGCTATCACCCAGTGATATTTCATCGCCGCCGTGATGCAGGGTGGGTTTTTCGAGTTCATGCGCCCAGAATTCGTATTCCGGTTTGAGTATATGTACCTCGGCGCTGGCGTTGTTTAATATGCCCTCGATACCGTTGATGTGATCATTGTGGCTGTGGGTGAGCAATATATCGGTGATTTTCAAATCAAGTTCGTTTGCGGTCTTGATGATGGTGTCGACGTCCCATGCGGGGTCGACCACCGCCGTGCGGCGTGATGCAACGTCTTCGACCAGGTAAACAAAATTCTCCATCGGCCCCAGTTCCATCGCGTGTATCTTGAATCCGGATTCGGACATAATAAGTTCTCCTCGAAATACTTTGATTCATTATAACCAGATGCTGGATTTTTTGTGCAATTCTGCCGACAATAGCGTCCTTTTTCGAAAACCCCGGGTATGCGCAGCAGATAGCGGCACCCAAACACAGAAAGGCAGTTAATAAAATGAGTAAATCGGCAGCAAAAAAAGTGGTTCTGGCTTATTCGGGTGGCCTGGATACCTCGGTTATTTTGAAGTGGCTGGAAGACGAATACGATTGCGAGGTGGTTACCTTCACCGCCGATATTGGCCAGGGTGAAGAAGTTGAGCCGGCGCGTGCGAAAGCGGAAAAATATGGCGTCAAGGAAATCTACATCGAAGATTTACAGGAAGAATTTGTGCGTGATTTCGTCTTCCCAATGTTTCGCGCGAATACTATTTACGAAGGTGAGTATCTACTCGGTACATCAATTGCCCGGCCCCTGATCGCGAAACGGTTGGTTGAAATTGCCCAGGAAACCGGCGCTGACACGATTTCGCATGGCGCCACCGGTAAAGGCAATGACCAGGTACGATTTGAACTCGGTGCTTATGCATTAAACCCGGACATTCGCGTAATTGCACCCTGGCGCGAATGGGACCTCAATTCGCGCGAGAGTCTGATGGCTTATGCCGAAGCGGCGGGAATCGCAATCGAACAAAAGCTGGGCGAGAAATCACCTTACTCGATGGATGCCAACCTGCTGCACATTTCCTATGAGGGCGGCAAGCTGGAAGACCCCTGGGTTGAAGCCGATGAAGATATGTGGCGCTGGTCTGTTTCACCCGAGTCCGCTCCGGATATGCCCACTTACCTGGAGCTTGGATACGAAAAGGGCGATATCGTCTCGATCAACGGCGAAAAGCTGACCCCGGCCCAGGTATTGACAAGGCTCAATCAGGAAGCTGGCGCGAACGGCATAGGACGACTCGATATTGTCGAAAATCGTTATGTGGGGATGAAATCGCGCGGTTGTTATGAAACACCCGGCGGCACCGTAATGATGAAAGCGCATCGAGCAATTGAATCGATCACACTCGATCGTGAAGTTGCCCACCTGAAAGACGAATTGATGCCGAAGTACGCGACATTAATCTATAACGGTTACTGGTGGAGCCCGGAACGGCGCATGATGCAGCAAATGATCGATGCCTCACAGCTTACCGTTAATGGAGAAGTCCGCGTTAAACTTTACAAGGGGGCGGTTACCGCGGTCGGCAGGAAATCTGCTACTAACAGCTTGTTTGATGAAGCGATTGTAACTTTCGAAGACGACCGGGGCGCCTATGATCAGAAAGATGCGGAGGGTTTCATCAAGCTTAATGCCCTGCGCCTGAGAATTGCCGGAAAACTTTGATGAGTCGGCAGTATCTACTCGCGTGGATGGCGGCAGTTTTGCTGTTATTGTCCGCCTGTAGTGAATCTGACGAAGCCAGCAAGGTTTCGGAAACTCAAAAATATTATCTGCTCGAATCACTCAACCTGGTGGAACAGGCGGGTCGAGCATTACAGGCTAGTGACCTGACTGAAGCCAGCATACGGCAGGCGCTGGAAACCATGGACCGGGGCCTGAAACTGGCCTTTCAGGTCGAAACCGGGTTCCTCGATAATCTTGATGTGCGGCTTGGCAAAAACTACCAGCGTTATTTTGTCAAAGGCGTTGAAAATTATCGGCTTGGGATCGAAGCAGCCGATCGGGCCCAACAACAACAGGGTCTCGAGCAACTGGGGCAGTGGGCTGAATTCTGGTCGGCCGAACAGTCTGCGATCAAGGCGAAACTGCAGTCGCAGTAATTTCTATCATGCGTTCCCATGTATTGTGTTAAGGGTTTTGTTTCAGGCAGGGTCCAGGGCGTTGGGTTTCGCTATTTCGTGGGACGCCATGCCGACACTCACCAGCTACACGGCTACGCCAGGAACCTGGCCGATGGCAGAGTAGAGTTTTTACTGCAGGGCGATAAAGTGTCGGTGCAACGGGTGCTTGAGCAAATCCATCGCGGGCCTTCCTATGCTAAAGTAAATGATGTTGAAGTTGAGGAGATCGAAGCCAGTGAAATTGAAAGCCGATTTCTAACCTTCTAATTCGTTTCCTTCGCGCGCCAGGCTGTTAGCTTTCATCGCTATTCACCGATACGGTTGGATAGCCGTCATCGTCCACGATCACATCAAATACAATGGGCCGGCAACAAACCCGGCAATCCTCGATGTATTCCTGCGACCCCACCGAACAGTCAATCAGGACACCGATCGATTGCCAGCAATAGGGACATTGGATATCGATTTCCGCTAGTTGATTATGACTCACCGGCGGGGACGCATGCGCATGATTTTGCCGCTGTCGGTGGACAGGTAGATCCAGCCCTCGGGGCTTTGGGCCAGCGCACGAATGCGTTCATCGAGATCACCCAGCAGGCGTTCCTCGTCTACTGCCTTATTATCTACGGAAATCGAGACTCGATTCAGGTGTCGAAGTTTGAGCGCACCGGAAAACAGGCTGCCCTGCCACTGTGGGAATGCATTTCCCGAATAGAGCAACAGGCTGCCGGGAGCTATGGAAGGGATGTAAACCTTGATGGGTTGTTCCATGCCTTCTTTATCGGTGCCTTCGCCAATGCTGATTGGAGCCCAGTACTCCTTGCCGTGGCTGATTACGGGCCAGCCATAGTTGCGGCCTTTTTGAACCAGGTTAATTTCATCGCCGCCGCGGGGGCCATGTTCAATAGACCAGAGATTGCTTTTATCCAAATCGAATAACAGACCCTGCGGATTACGATGACCATAACTCCAGATTTCAGGACGGGCCCCTGCAACATTCAAGAACGGGTTGTCGTCCGGAATAGTACCGTCGAGTTTGAGTCGCATGATCGTGCCGGCATGATTACCGAGGTTTTGTGAGTTGTCGCGCACCCCCCGGTCGCCGATGCCGAAGAAGACGTGCCCCGCCGCGTCGAAAGCGATGCGGCTGCCGAAATGGCGACCGGTATCGGTGGCAGAATCACTAATTAACAAATCCTGCCAGTTGATTAGCCGATCCGCATCACGCCTGGCGCGGGCGAGTGTTGTCACAAGGCCTGAAATACTGTGCTTCGTATAGGTGAAGTAAATCCAGCCCTGGCTCGCATAGTTGGATCCTGTGGCTATATCGAGCATGCCGCCCTGGCCCCTGGCGGCAATTTCAGGCAGACCTTGCAAAGTGGTGATCCTCAGACTATCCAGTTCGATAATTTTGATTTTACCCTGGCGCTCGGTGAATATGATCTCGTTTTCATTCAGAAAGGCCATACCCCAGGGGATACCCAGATTGTCGACGATTTGTTCGAGTTTGAATGCCGGGTTGGGCTGTAATATTTCTATCGGATTCGCGGCCAGGCCTGGTAAAGCGAGCAGCAATAGCAAGGTCGACAGGCCGGAATTTAATGCTAAACGTTTAATCATTCTGCGGTTCGTGTTTGGGCATGGCATTGTGCTTAAAAAGCTGTGAAAATAACGAATAACTCCCAGGAGCCGTCATCCCGGCCTCCGAGCCGGGATCCATTCAAGAATCACAGGTTCCTCAATGGAAATATTGAATTGAACAAAGCTAAAACCTACCCCTACTATAACCACGATGCAAGCTGATTCTACGCCGGTCAGGTCTGATCTGGTACTGATTGGTGGTGGCCATAGCCATCTGTTCGTACTCAAATACCTTGCCATGAACCCGGTTCCGGGCGTGCGTCTGACATTGATAGCGCGCGATGTGCATACCCCTTATTCGGGTATGCTGCCCGGATACATCGCCGGTCATTACGCATACGATGAAGCGCACATAGACCTGAGGCCGTTAGCTGTTTATGCAGGCGCACGACTGATTCATGCGGAGGTGAATGCTATCGATACCGAACAGCAGCTTGTTTTATTCCCACATAGACCATCGATAGCCTACGACGTTTTATCGATCAATATTGGATCGATACCCGGTATGCCTGCATCGGCGCAAGGGGATGACAGACAGTTTGCGGTCAAACCAATCAATCGATTCCTCGATCATTGGTCGGACCTCGAACAGCGCATACTCGCAGCACAAAAACCGTGTAAATTGGCCATAGTCGGTGCCGGTGCCGGTGGTGTTGAGCTTGCACTTTCATTGCAGCACCGGATTAAGCAAGCTCTCGCCGTAGCGAGAAATCCCGGACAGCAGCTTAAACTTAGCCTGGTAACCGAAGATGATCAGATACTGTCTAGCTTTAATAATAAAGTGCAGCAGCGACTTAGGCGGCTTTTGAAAAAGAACAATATCGAAACATTGTGCAATACCAGGGTGGAACGCTTTGAAGCAGGGCGTTTGTACGACGTAAATGGCGACTCACAGGAATGTGACGCGGTAATCTGGGCTAGTGGCGCATCGGCGCCCGACTGGTTACGCAACACCGGCCTGCAACTCGATGAACGGGGCTTCATCGTGGTTAACGA
>QNFD01000099.1 GCA_003645435.1 Gammaproteobacteria bacterium
AGTCCTTCTTGTTACCCATTTGCTCATGATCCTTATGGTGCCCAAGCGTCCAGGGTGCCTTGCCGCGCAAGATAAAAGATTCGAGGGCGCCATTAGCGAGCCCCATCCACAGTCCTTTTTGAAACGCGGGACGAATATTGCGAACCTTGTGTAACTCCGCCCAAAGCCATGATTTCTTCAAATCTTCAGGATAGGTGGTAGCTTCCAGCGCGGCGCCTGGATTTTCCTCATCATATTCGACAGGCAATAATTCAATCACCGCTTCGGCTGCCACCATGGCGCTTTTCATTGCCGTATGGGTTCCCTTTACTTTCGGCACATTGAGGAAACCGGCGGTATCACCTATCAACAATCCACCCGCAAAGGTCAGTTTTGGTATCGACTGTATACCACCTTCAGATATGGCGCGGGCACCGTATGAAATACGCTTGCCGCCTTCGAATACGGGGCGAATATCAGGGTGATTTTTGAAGCGTTGAAATTCCTCGAATGGATTGAGGTGCGGGTTGCTGTAATCCAGGCCGATGGCAAAACCAACCGAAACCTGATTATCCGCTATGTGGTATAAAAATGAGCCGCCGTAAGTATCCGATTTCAACGGCCAGCCGATAGTATGCATGGTATTGCCTTCGCTGTGATTTTCAGCTTTGATTTCCCATAATTCCTTTATACCGATAGCATAGGTTTGTGGCTCGACGCCATCACATAAATTAAAGGTTTCCATCAACTGCTTGGTCAGGGACCCGCGACAACCCTCGGCGAAGATGGTCTGTCGACCGATCAATTCAACACCGGGTTCAAAACTGTCGCCGGGTTCTCCGTCCTTGCCTATGCCCATGTCTCCGGTAGCAACACCGCGTACGGCGCCCGAGTCATCGTAGAGGATTTCGGCAGCGGCAAATCCGGGAAATATTTCAACACCCAGCTCTTCGGCCTGCTCGGCGAGCCAGCGGCAGAAATTCCCAAGGCTGATGATATAGTTGCCTTTGTTATGCATTTGCGGTGGTGTCGGCATCGATATCGAACCAGTCTTGGTCAGATATAAAAACTTGTCCGATTTAACGGGCACATTTAAGGGTGCACCCTTCTCTTTCCAGTCGGGGATGAGTTCGTTCAGTGTGCGGGGTTCGAGTACCGCACCAGACAAAATATGCGCACCCACTTCGGATCCTTTTTCAAGAATACAAATCGTCAGTTCTCGTTTTTTTTCCTGCGCGAGCTGCGCAAGACGGATAGCCATGGTCAGTCCGGATGGACCTGCACCGACGATGACCACATCAAAATTCATTGCTTCTCTTTCCACAATATTCCCCAGTTTTTTGGACAATGGAAGGTATCAACTCAAAAGCTGATCGAATTCACAGCGGACAAATTATATTCAGTTTATTGCCAAAACAATATCAGAATTTAGCTTTGATCCAAAAAACTATGGTGAATGTGTACCGGTCATTTCAATGATGTTATCTCAGAGGCGCAGAGCACGCTATCCTGATGGCTCAGGCCTCGGCCTGGGCCATTTTAAATTGGCCTTAACCTGAGATTCCCCGGCCTGCAAGTTACCTAGTGCGACATCGATCGACGCAACAATTTCATCGATATCGTCTTTAGTACAAACCAGCGCCGGGCTCAAACACAGTGTATTGTTGAATTCGGCAAAGCTGCGATTAGTGCGTCCGATCATGACCCCCTGCTGCAGGCAATCGCCTACTACCGCGGCCGCGACCGACTCGTCTACGGGTTCACGCGTTTTCTGGTCTTTCACTAGGTCGGCACCAACAAACAGCCCCTTGCCGCGCACTTCGCCGATAATCGGATGCTTTTGCTGTAGCTCGCGCAGCGCATCCATCAGGTAGTCACCCATTTTATTGACGTTATCGAGTATGTTTTCCTGTTCGATAATACGCATGTTTTCGAGTGCCGCAGCCGGCCCGCCGGCGCAACCGCCAAAGGTACTGATATCGCGAAAATAATGCATTTTGTCGCTGGGTTCAGCCAGGAATTCGTTGAACAGATCCTCGGTGGTGACGGTCACAGATATGGCGGCATAACCACTGGCAACGCCTTTCGCCATGGTGACAATATCGGGCTTAACACCGAAATGCTGATATCCGAACCAGGCACCGGTGCGTCCCATGCCGCAAACCACTTCATCGATATGTAACAACACACCGTATTTTTTACAAATTTCCTGGATAGTTTCGAAGTATCCCTCCGGCGGCACAATCACGCCGCCGCCCGCGGTAATCGGCTCCAGGCAAACCGAACCGACCGTATCCGGACCCTCGCGCAGGATGATTTTTTCCAGTTCACGAGCGCACTGCACGCCGAAATCTGGATCATCTCCATTTGCAGAGCGATACGCCAGGCAATGCGGCATTTCGATAAAACCGGGGGTAAATGGCCCGTATTGATCTTTGCGCTGCGACTGTCCACCGGCGGACAGGGTGGTTATCGTAGTGCCATGATAGTCACGGTCGCGATAGACGATCTTGTGTTTCTTGCCATCATTTTTCATAGCCGCAAGCTGACGAACCAGCTTGAAGCCTTTTTCGTTGGCTTCAGATCCGGAGTTCGAGTAATAAACCCGGTTCAGGCCTGGCATTTTTTCAATCAGCTTATCGGCAAATTCCGCGCCTGGAATATTACCGGCGGAATTGGCGAAATAGCACATTTTGACGAGCTGGTCACGAACCGCGTTGGCGATACTCTCACGACCATAACCGACGTTCACGGTCCAGACACCGCCTGAAACAGCGTCCAGGTACTCGCGTCCATTTATATCTTTTACGCGCAAACCCTTACCCTCGACTATCACCATCGGATCGGTCGTCTGCCATGGTTTATGCTGGATTAAATGATGCCAGATGTGACTCTTGTCGCTGCTAACAATTTCAGTTAAATCATTCGGTTTCATTGGATTCTCCACGGGTTTGGATAAGATCCGGCCCGTTCCAGATCTTATTGCCACAATCTATAGTTTGCCCTATTCGCCTTCACATTGCTGCGAAATGGGCGAAAACTTTCCTAACATGAAGCTAAAATGATTTCTTCGCGATACAATAGAGCCAGAAGACGTCTATCGATGATGCCAAATGCGATCAACATGAACTAATCTCGTGACAAAAATAAGAGTTAAATCCACGCACAACAGGCAGGACCATATGATGTGGAATCGTCTGTTCAACATCTCCAGGGAACGCAAGGTCAGCTATCAGCGGCAATTACGCGAGACCATTGTTTCCGCCATCCTGGACGATAAACTACCCCTTGAAATACCCCTGCCCTCATCGCGCGAGCTGGCGAAACACCTGGGTATTGCACGTAATACCGTGGTCCTCGCCTACCAGCAATTAATCGACGAGGGCTACCTTGTAGCACGTGAGCGAAGCGGTTATTACATCGATAAATCGATGCTCGAAGGTCGTGTCAAGATCAAACCCGCGATCAATAAAAATGAACACTCTGAACCAGACTGGGAAGCGCATATCAAGTTTCATCCCTCGCGACAGCGCAATATTGTCAAGCCAGTGGATTGGAAAAAATACAAGTATCCTTTTTTGTTTGGACAACTCGACCCGGCCCTGTTTCCGATTGCGGACTGGCGTGAGTGCTGTCGTCAGGCGCTTAGCGTCAGCGACATACTGGATGTCACACCCGACCGAATCGACACCGATGATCCGCTGTTAATCGAACAGATTCAGGCGCGTATCCTACCCCGACGCGGTGTCTGGGCTTCACGCGATGAGATTCTGATAACCATGGGAGCGCAACAGGCCCTATATATCCTCGCCGACCTTTTGATCAACAAGGACAGCCGCATTGGTATAGAGAATCCGGGTTACACTGACGCGCGTAATATTTTCTCGCTCAAGTCCCCCAGGGTTGTGCCGCTCGAAGTAGACGAACATGGGATTATCCCCGGCGAGGATGTGAATAGCTGTGAGTTCGTTTTCGCTACTCCCAGCCACCAGTCACCCACCACTGTCACCATGCCGATTGAACGCCGGCAGCAGTTGTTAAAAGACGCCGAGAAACATGACTTTCTCATTATCGAGGATGATTACGAAAGTGAAATCAACTTTGTGCGCGAACCGACCCCGGCGCTAAAAAGCCTCGACAGCGGCAACCGGGTGATCTACGTCGGCAGCCTGTCGAAAACACTGGCGCCGGGCCTACGGATTGGTTACATGGTTGGATCTAAGACTCTAATCGAGGAGGCGCGGGCGCTGCGACGTCTGATGGTACGGCACCCCCCGGCAAACAATCAGCGCCTGGTTGCACTTTTCCTGTCAATGGGACATCACGATTCACTCATCCACCGCCTCAGCCAGACCTACCAGCAGCGCTGGCAAATCATGGGGGATGCGCTCAACAAACATCTGCCCGAGTCCTCCCGAATCCCATCCTTTGGCGGGACCTCCTATTGGGTACAAGGACCCGACCAACTCGATGCGCGTGAACTGAAAAAGCGTGCTCGCGAAGCAAGTATCCTGATCGAGTCAGGCGATATTTGTTTTATGCAGCCCAACCCGCCACTGAACTTTTTCCGCCTCGGTTATTCTTCGATTGCGGCCAGGCTGATCGAACCCGGGATTAAGAAGCTATCGGATCTAATCCACGAGATGATTTGATCTCTATAATTTTAGTTTCGTCATTGCCGGCCTGACCCGCAATCCATTCAACGAGCTTCTCGAAAGTCAACCCGGAAAGCCAGCAGGCTTTCCGGTCACCTCATTGATGTGGCTTTGGAATGGATTGCGGCATCCGCCACAATGACGGTACTATTTAAGTAGGAATCAAAGGGAACAAACAAGGCAGATATTTAACTGGTATCAAGAATAGCGTATAACTGGTACTACCGATAATTACTGGCTGACTTATGTTATGCGGCCACAAAATTCATTCAGCAACAGGAATAAATCAATGAAAATGACCACTGAAGAGGCCTTTATCAAGGTATTGCAAATGCACGGTATCGATACCGCTTTCGGCATTATCGGATCGGCAATGATGCCAATTTCTGATTTATTCCCAGCAGCCGGGATTACATTTTGGGATTGCGCGCACGAATGCAACGCCGGCATGAGCGCCGACGGTTATACCCGCGCCAGCGGCAAGATGTCGATGGCGATCGGTCAAAACGGCCCGGGAATTACCAACTTTGTTACCCCGATCATGACCGCCTACTGGAACCATACCCCGTTGCTATTGGTTACCCCGCAGGCGGCTAATAAAACGATCGGCCAGGGGGGGTTCCAGGAAGTTCAACAAATGGCTATGTTTAAAGACCTGGTCTGCTACCAGGAAGAAGTACGCGACGCGACCCGTATCGCTGAAGTATTGAATCGCGTCATCGACAATGCCTGGCGCGGTTCTGCTCCGGCACAAATTAATATACCGCGCGACTACTGGACCCAGGTCATCGACATCGAACTGCCCCAGGCGATCAAGCTGGAGCGTTCTCCCGGGGGAACCGAAGCAATCGCCAGCGCGGCATCGCTGCTTTCGCAAGCTAAATTCCCGGTTATCCTGAACGGCGCCGGCGTCGTGCTGGGCGGCGCGATCGAAGCCTCGAAGGCCCTAGCCGAACGCCTCGATTCCCCGGTATGCTGCAACTACCAGCATAACGATGCTTTCCCCGGTTCACACCCGTTGGCTGCGGGACCGCTTGGCTACAACGGCTCCAAGGCGGCGATGGAACTGATTGCCAGGGCAGACGTGGTGCTGGCACTCGGCACCCGCCTGAATCCCTTTTCCACCTTGCCGGGTTACGGCATCGACTACTGGCCTAAAGACGCCAAAATCATCCAGGTGGATATCAATGCGAGCCGAATCGGGCTAACTAAACAGGTGGATGTCGCCATCCAGGGCGATGCGCGCCAGGTAGCCGAGCAGGTGCTGGCCCAGCTTACCGACAATGCCGGCGACGATGGTCGCGAGGCAAGACGCGAGTTGATTGCCGACACCAAAATCCGCTGGCAGCAGGAATTAGCCGAAATGATCTACGAGGCCGACGACGACGAAGGCATCACCTGGAACGAACGCTCGCGCAATCGTGAGCCAGAACGCATGTCCCCACGCCAGGCCTGGCAGGCTATCATGAAGGCCATGCCTGACAACGCGATGATTTCATCCGACATCGGCAATAACTGCGCCATTGGGAACGCCTACCCGAGCTTCGAAGAGGGACGCAGGTACTTCCCGCCTGGACTGTTCGGTCCCTGCGGATATGGTCTCCCTTCCATCCTCGGCGCCAAGATCGGTTGCCCGGATATACCGGCAATCGGTTTCGCCGGCGATGGCGCATTCGGCATCTCGATGAACGAAATGACTGCCTGCGGGCGCAATGACTGGCCGGCAATCACCATGGTGATTTTCCGCAACTACCAGTGGGGCGCGGAGAAACGCAACACCACATTGTGGTACAACGACAATTTTGTCGGCACCGAACTCAATGTCGGTGTCGAGTACGCGAAAGTTGCCGAAGCCTGTGGGGTCAAGGGTGTGAAAGCAGAAACTATGGAAGACCTGACCAATGCGCTCAACACCGCGGTCAAGGAACAAATGGAAGACAACCTGACCACCTTCATCGAGGTTGTACTTAACCAGGAGTTGGGCGAGCCCTTCCGCCGAGATGCGATGAAGGCCCCGGTGGCGGTTGCCGGTATCGACGCGAAAGATATGAGACCCCAGCAGGGCGGTTAGTGAGAAGGGGGATACGACGTCTCGCGAGGGGATTCTGAATACGAATACCCCAGCGCTACGTCTGTCAGGCTAGCAGTTACCGACGTGACAGTCCCGGAGCCTTCGATTGGCGATTTTGTATCTTCACGGATGCCGACTTCATGCAATATTGGGCTAAATCGATTTAGCCGCTGCACTCATGTTTCGCAACTTTGCCATCGCCAGATCTCGTCCCAAAAGGGCCAGACCGCAGTCGGGTGCCGCAATCAGACGTTCGGCGTCTATGTGGTCCAGTGCCTGCACCAGACGTTGCCTGATTTCATCGACAGTTTCGACCTGGCTTCGCGCTATCGCGACGACGCCAAATATTACCTTCGTGGTCGGCAGTTTTTCCAGCAGGGATAAATCGTTATGGCGATGCGCATCTTCGAATGAAACGGCATCGATGCTGGACGCTTCTATCGCTTCGGCAATTGCTAAATAGGAATTTGGATCTGCTTTAGGGTAGTCCTCACTATCCAGTTTATCCGGATAGCCACAACACATGTGTACGGTTCTTTGTACATGGTCTGGACAGCCATGAAATGCTCTTTCCAGGTTATCGAAACCATAGTCCAGCGCAGCCTCGGGTTTACGTGCAAATAACGGCTCGTCAATTTGAATATACTGACAACCGGCCTCTGCCAGGGCCAGCACTTCAAGATTAAGCGCCTCGGCAATATCGCGCCCAAGCTTATTTGGGTCATGGTAATAAGCGTCACTATTGGTATCGGATATTGTCATCGGCCCGGGCATGGTAATTTTAACCGGACGATCGCTAACAGACTGGGCGCGTTGCCAGTCCTTGACCAGAAACTGATCCCTGGCCGATACCGGGCCAACGATAGTTGGCAGTTTTGCCTCGTAGGTGCCGCCGCGTACCTGCTTGCTGGTCAAATTGGTGAAATCGAATCCGAGCAGATGCCGACAGTGATAGTGAATATAATTCTCGCGCGGAATTTCACCATCGGTCGGTATGTCGATACCGCAGGAAATTTGATCGCTAATCGCCTCCGCAACGCCTTTGCTGATGATAGCCTCAGCGTCAGGACCCAGGTCTTTCATTGCCGCCTCCCACAATGCAGTGGGATCCCCGGTATCGGGGCCCGCAGGCTGGTTAAACCAGTCGGGCAACCGCACATATTCCGGTTTAGGGTAAGCACCTATACAGGTGGTTTGTAGTATCATGAATCATGCTTCTTTATAACAAAACGATTTCAACTATAAAATTTAGCGCCAAAATTGAGTAAACTCTAGCACAAGCAGCATATCCTCAGTTACCATGCCGGCACTTATAAAATACATTACCATTCGGTTTTTGAACAGCGATAGTCTCAAACAAACTTTCCCATCCCTATAGGCAGTATCCATGTCCGCAGAGCTACAAAGAATCTCAGGCGCTACTCATGATGCACTGAATACGGCATCACAGATAGCGATGCAATATTTCAGAAAATCCGTCTCGTTTGATATCAAACCCGATGATTCACCGGTCACAATTGCCGATCGTGAAATTGAGCAGGCGATTCGAATCCTGCTCGGCGATCGTTTTCCCGGCCATGCGATTTATGGAGAAGAGCAGGGTCAAAGCAGCGGCGAAGGCGGCACCTGGGTCATAGATCCCATCGACGGAACCAAGAGTTTCTTACTGGGGAATCCACTATTTGGCTGCCTGGTCGGCTTTGTCGAAGACGGGGCCGTGCAGGCAGGTGGACTGGCGATGCCGGCATTGCCAGTCCACCCACCTGCACGACCCCGTCTTCGACAAAACCGACCAGGCAACCGAATAGTGGATTCCCCAGCAAGAAACTTTTGGTTCCGTCGATGGGATCTATGACCCAGGTGCCGCCTTCGCCGCTGCTTTGACCCTGTTCTTCTCCATAAATCGCATGGCAGGGAAAACGATCGCCGAGCAGGTCTCGGATTGCCTGTTCAATTTCACGATCGGCAAGGG
>QNFD01000100.1 GCA_003645435.1 Gammaproteobacteria bacterium
GAGGTCATAAATATTGCTGTGCGGTTGCGCAAAAATATTCGCGTATAAACCAATCGTATGTAACAGCAATTCGTATCCGGGAACGGATCTCGAAATCATATCGCGAAACACACGGGCGACATTCTCATCGAATTCGAAAGCTTTTACATGCCTTAGCGGTTTCGAAAAAACTTTGTCTTTACTTGATTTATCAATCATTTAAAACATCTTTCTAGAATAGGAGAGAGAAGCGGTTATTAATCGCCTCACCATCTTCATGTGATATACGGGACAGAGCTTAAGTCCATAAATCGATCAGTTCCCCATCAAGGTAAATTTGCGGCGTTAGCGCCCTCTTCCACGGCGGTATTTTATATTTCTGAAACAGTCGTTTGAGCCGATGACGATCCGGATTCGAGCTATTACCACGGCGCCGAAACTTGAGGCTAATCAATTGCCCGGAATCCTGCCTGTTGAGATATCGAATTATCGACTCCCGCTCAATGCGCAAGCCGATTGCCTCAATTTTTAATAGCTGCCGACGACTGAAATCGTAGATCGCTTCGAGTATCGCGGGTTCGTCATGAGGAACCCTGAACAAACAGTGATCATAGATGCGAATATCATATCCGCTAGCGGCTATCATCGGCATCGCGTCATTGCGGGCGTTTAACTGCTCGATTAGCTCATTCAAGCGTGCCCGGGGTAAACTTGCCTGTCCGAAAAGCCGCAGCCAGTATCGAATCACATTCTTTTGCCGCGGACGCGAAAGCCTGAGCATACCCGGGACAGGCAGACATTCGGTATTGCCCGGGTCGGATTGGAGATGCTGGAAATCCTGCGCTCCGAGTTCATTCAGCGCATCCTGTGTTTCCACCTGAATCGAAACCACCGAGCCGATTGACTCAAGGTATCCAGGCCATCGCGCTTTTAGTAATAGCATTACCCGGTTACGTAAATAGTTCCTGTTAAAACGGAGCGAAGAGTTGCTGGGATCATCAAACCACTCAAGTTCGTGAAATTCGGCGTAACATAAGATATCTTTTCCCGGAACCTCGAGCAGCGGTCTCAGTAAAATCGATTGGCCAACTGGCCGGGATTTTGCAATTCCGCGTAATCCCGCGCTACCGGATCCCCTTAACACATTCAGTAAAAAAGTTTCAGCCTGGTCGTCGGCATGGTGTGCCGTGAGCAGGCAGTCATTTTTTCCTAGCGCATCCTCGAAAAGGTCATAACGAGCCTTCCTCGCCTTCGATTCAAGGTTCGCAGCCTTTGGATCCAGGTTTAAATGGCTGGTTTTGAGTGTCAGCTTGTATTCATTCACGCGGGAGCGACAGAAAGCCTCCATCTCCTGCGCCGCTTCTTGCAAGCCGTGATTGACATGCCAGACAAGAACTTTAAATTGGCGTGATTGCGAAGCCAGTAAATGCAAAAGAACAGAGGAATCGAGGCCGCCGCTATATGCCAGCACAACACGATCGATACCTGCTGGAATACAGTCGAGACAATGTTCTAGCCGCATAGCAGGCATTAGGGGGATTTCATCGGTCTAATAGACTGCAGGAAGAGTGCCTGCATTGGTTTAACTAGTTCTCGGTGTACTGACCATAGCTCATTAATTTCTGATATCTTTGGTCGAGTAGCTTGTCCAGCGGGACCGCTTCCAGGGTTTCGACATTTTCAGTCAAATTCCGATGCAATGTATTCGCAATCTGGTCGTAATTGCGATGTGCCCCGCCCAGCGGTTCCTCGATAATCTGGTCTATCAATTTAAGAGAATGAAGTCGTTGAGCGGTAATCCCCATCGCCTCGGCAGCCTGGGGTGCTTTTTCGGCACTCTTCCATAGAATTGAGGCGCAACCTTCGGGGGATATGACAGAATAAGTCGAATACTGCATCATATCGATTCGATCGCCTACACATATAGCGAGTGCCCCACCGGACCCTCCTTCACCGATAATGGTACAGATTACAGGCGTTTTTAGTTCAGCCAAAACATATAAATTGCGTGCTATGGCTTCACTTTGGCCACGTTCCTCAGCCCCAATCCCAGGATAGGCCCCGGGAGTATCAACCAATGTAATCAAAGGCATTTTGAATTTTTCAGCCATTTTCATCAACCGCAATGCCTTGCGATAGCCCTCGGGACGCGGCATTCCAAAATTCCTCTTAATCTTTTCCTTGGTATCCCGCCCTTTTTGCTGCCCAATAACCATCACCGGCTTGCCATCGAGCCGGCCAATACCTCCGATCATGGGGTGGTCATTGGAATAGGTTCGATCACCATGCAAAGGTTCGTAATCGGTAAATATGCGATCTATATAATCCTGTGCATAGGGACGATTCGGATGTCTCGATAGCTGCGAGATCTGCCAGGGGGAAAGCCTGGAGAAAATTGTAGCGGTCAAACTTTCCGCCTTTTTCTCAAGCGTCGCAATTTCTTCCGATATATTGACTTCTGCGTCGTCGGTTACATATCGAAGTTCAGAAATCTTGGCCTGAAGCTCGGCAATAGGTTGTTCAAAATCGAGAAAATTGGGATCCATGATTATCTACAAAATGCGGCGACTATGGATAGTGTAACGGCTCAATGATTAACTGTCATCTAGGGAGCCTCTGATCGAAGCATTAATTGCGGCCAGTGCTTCGCTCGGATTCGCGTGTTGCGTAATCGGCCGGCCAATAACCAGGTAGCTGGCGCCATCGGCGATAGCCTGCCGAGGAGTTGATACACGCTGTTGATCATTGCTATCCGATCCCTCGGGACGAATACCGGGAGTTACCAACAGAGGTGCGTCACCCAGGGTTTGGCGCAGACCCTTCGCTTCCCGGGCTGAACACACCAGGCCATCGAGTCCGGAATCTATCGCCAATTGCGCAAGTCTTTTTACAAACAGCGGAATTTCTTCATCGATTCCCAATTCCTGCAGATCGGACTGAGACATGCTGGTTAACAGGCTAACCGCAATCAGGAAAGGTCGATGAACGCCGGCCATGTCTATGCCCTCACGTGCAGCCAGCAACATCGAACTACCGCCGAGTGCATGCACATTTACCATCCAGACGCCGAGTTGTGAGGCCGCGAATACCGCATTCCGAACTGTATTGGGTATATCGTGAAATTTAAGATCAAGAAATACATCGAATCCCTGACCTACCAGGGTTTCCACGAGCCTCGGTCCAGCCCGGGTAAACAATTCCTTACCAACCTTGAGCTTGCCCAAATCGGGGCTAATTTTCGCGACGAATTCGAGAGCCTGCTTCTGCTCGGCATAATCGAGGGCCACTATTACCCGGGGGTCTATTTCTGTCACGATTACTTAAATTCCTCATCATTGGCCTGGAATAATACAATCTAATCAGTCACAGGCCTGACTGACTTTAGTTTCCGGGCTCTAAACCAGGTAGTTGTTAGTTACACCGGTCTCATCGAAGACCAACGCCTGCAACTCGGACAGTTCCACTGAATCGCGTGGCTCTCATAACCACATTGTGAACAGTAAAATTCGGTCTTTTTATCCTTCATCGATTTCAAAAATGATGATAGTCCATTCCAGGTATCGGATAAACGGTTCGGATCGGATTTTTGCAAACGAAGGGCGAATTCGTAGGCCTCGAACGATGGTGACTTTTCCAGCACTTCGGCCAGGAATTGATTCGCTTTTTCGACCTGGTTTACACTGATATAGTGCTCCATTAAAGCAATTGCGAGTCGGCTAGTGGGTTTATTATGATATTGATTCTGAAGGAATTTCTGGTATTCCTTCGATTCGTTAGCGAGCAGGTAAATTTCTCTGCCCGGGGTGATATATAGATCCATATACTCAGGGCTATTTCTGATCAGGCGTTGAAATACCTTTTTTGCTGCATTCGTGTTATTCGAATCCATATAGTGTTTGATCAACAATAACCCTGCCCTTACACAGGCAGGATCGGCATCGAGGGCGTTATCCAGACTCTCGCGTACCAGTTTGTTATCGCCGCCAGCAAAAGCGTGCTCCGCGATTTCACAATAACATTGGCTTAAAATAACGACTGCTTCCTTGTCTCCCTGATCGCACAATATTCGTGCGTACTCGACGGCTTCATGCCACGATTTTTCAGTAATATAAAGATCCAGCAGGTTACGATAGGCAGCCACGTCTTTCGGCTTCAACTGCGTCAATTCCTTGAACAGGTTCTCAGCACGATCGAGTAATCCGCCCTTTAGATAATCGTTAGCAAGTTCGGCGATTGCCATGTTCCTCTGGCTTCTACTCAGATTTGGTCGTGCCAGTAAATTTTGATGCACCTTGATAGCACGTTCCACTTCACCTTTGGATCGATACAAATTACCCAGCGCAATATGAATTTCTATGGTTTCTGTATTTACCTTGATCAGCTCTGAAAAAATCTCTACCGCTTTTTGAGAATCGTCAGCAAGTAAATAATTGAGCCCCTTGATATAGGACTCGGAATAGTTTCCCGAACGGGAGTTGCCAGACTTATTTGCCGATGGCTTCCATCGACCGATGATCCAGCCGATTAGTATTGCCGCGAGGACTAGAGATAATAGCCAAATATCCACAATGAGTTTAGCCAGGTAAGCAAGATGGGATTTAGATAAATTGTCGTGTAGTTACCTTCAAACCTGAATCTAGTTATTCGCCCGATCTCGCAATTCTTTTCCTGGCTTGAAATGAGGAACATACTTGCCTGGCAAATCCACCTTATCTCCAGATTTGGGATTCCTGCCGGTCCGGGGTGGACGGTAATGCAGGCTAAAACTGCCGAACCCCCTAATTTCAATCCGATCCCCAGTGGATAACGCACTGCTCATCTTTTCTATCAAACTCTTAACCGCTAACTCGACATCCTTATAGGCCAGATGACCCTGGTTTCGAGACAGGTTGTCGATCAAGTCAGACTTGGTCAATGAAGGTACATCTTCTTGTTCTTTCATTATGACGCCCAATTAAGAATCATTGGCGGGGAAAACCCGCGTCCCCGCCAATGATATCAGATTCTATGAATCCATTTTTTCTTTTAACAAATCACCAAAACTAGTGGTCCCGGAACCTGAATCATTACTGGATGCATAGTCTTTCAGGGCTTCCTGCTCTTCATCCGTATCTTTTGCCTTAATCGACAAATATACACTACGACCCTTTCGATCCATACCTGTTATCTTGGCTTCAATCTGGTCGCCTTCATTCATAAATGAACGTGCATCCTCAACCCGGTCATTGGCCATTTCAGAGGCGCGCAAGACGCCTTCAATACCATCCCCTAGATCGACGATAGCTGCCTTCGCATCTACCGAGATGACTGTGCCCGAAACTATACTGCCCTTCGGCTTGTCAGCGATAAAGTTGGCGAACGGATCTTTCTCAATCTGTTTGATACCGAGGGAAATACGCTCACGCTCCGGATCGATAGAGAGAACCATCGCCTCAAGCTCCTGTCCTTTTTGATAATCGCGCACGGCTTCCTCACCGGGTTTGTTCCAGGAAAGGTCGGTCAAATGGATGAGGCCATCAATATTCCCGTCCAGACCAATAAATATACCGAAATCGGTAATCGATTTAATCTTGCCGGCAATGACATCGCCCTTGCTGTTAGTGGTGCCAAACTCATCCCACGGGTTTTGCTTACATTGCTTCATGCCCAGGGAAATGCGACGACGCTCTTCGTCAATTTCGAGTATAACCACTTCAACTTCATCACCGAGGGTCACTACCTTATTAGGATTAACGTTCTTGTTAGTCCAGTCCATTTCAGAAACATGAACCAGTCCCTCGACACCATCTTCGATTTCAACAAAACAACCATAATCGGTAATATTGCTGACATGTCCAAATAGTTTTTGGCCTTCGGGATACCGACGAACGATATTAGTCCAGGGGTCGTCGCCCATTTGTTTCAATCCAAGCGATACCCGGTTCTTTTCACGATCGAACTTCAGCACTACAACATCAATTTCCTGACCGATCTCAACAACCTCGGAGGGATGCTTAACGCGTTTCCAGGCCATGTCGGTAATATGCAGTAATCCATCGATTCCACCAAGATCAAGAAAGGCACCGTAATCGGTCAGGTTTTTAACAATACCCTTTACACTCTCACCTTCTTTTAGGGCATCCAGCAGTTTTTCGCGTTCTTCGCTAAATTCCTTTTCTACCACGGCACGGCGTGATACGACCACGTTATTGCGTTTTTGATCGAGTTTGATAATCTTGAATTCAAGTTCTTTTTCTTCCAGGTAAGCGGTATCGCGGACCGGGCGCACGTCCACCAGTGAACCGGGGAGAAAGGCGCGAATCTCGCCTATATCAACAGTGAAACCACCTTTAACCTTGCCGGTGAAACGGCCGGTAATGATTTCATCTGCTGCCTGGGCTTCTTCAAGTCGGGTCCAGGCTCGCGCACGCTTGGCTTTTTCACGCGACAGGCGTGATTCACCATAACCATCTTCAAACGAGTCCAGCGCAACTTCGACCGTGTCACCGATCTTGACGTCAAGTTCGCCTTCTTCGTTATAAAACTGTTCAACCGGAATGACACCTTCTGATTTGAGTCCGGCGTTGACGATGACAACATCGCGGTTGATATCGACAACTTCACCGGTGATGATTTCACCGATGCGCATATTCATTTGAGTAATACTTTGCTCAAACATTTCCGCAAAATTTTCTGACATGGAATGTTCCTGATAGATCTTGTAATATTGAAAGCCAGAATGGCCATCGCTACTACGGTTAATTAAAAAAACCCTGTAGATAGTGCATCTACAAGGACTGGTTTTGCAGCTCCTCTTCGATATGGCTCATTACCAGGTCAGTAACCTGTTCAAGGTCGAGCAAACTCGAATCGACAACCAATGCATCAGAAGCAGGCACCAGCGGCGACTCGGTTCGGTTTCGATCCCTTTCGTCACGCTCGCTGATTTCAGTCCTGAGCCCATCAATATTAGCTGACATACCCATATTTATCAACTGCTTATAGCGTCTTAGGGCACGAATTTCGACTGGCGCGTATAAAAAAAGCTTAAATTTGGCTTCTGGAAATACAATTGTACCCATATCCCTTCCATCCGCCACCAGTCCAGGCGGTTTAAAACAGGCTCGCTGTAAGCCCAGTAACTGCCGGCGCACGCCCGCGTAGGCGGCGATTACCGAGGCGGCGCTGCCGGTAGACTCTTGTCTGATTTGAGCAGAGACATCTTCATTGTCGAGGAACGGAATACTCAGCTCTTCACCAGGCTCAAAACGAATATCCAGATCCTGTATCGCCGCCAGGACATTGGCTTCCTCGCTTAAGTCGACCTCCTGACGCAACGCGCTGAGTGCGGCTAGCCGATAAATGGCGCCGCTATCGAGCAGGTGAAAGCCGAGCTTTCTGGCAATCTGTAAAGCCAGTGAACCCTTGCCGGAGCCGCTAGCCCCGTCTATCGTAATAACATAGGGATCTGTTTTAGCCATGGCTGGATACCTGGATGCCTGCAAGTCTTGCGAGTTCTACAAATCCAGGAAATGACGTATCTACGTTCGCACAATCCCGGATACTAATAGCTTCGCTCGCGACGAGGGAGGCTACGCTAAAAGCCATCGCGATACGATGGTCACCATACGACTCGACGACAGCTCCCTTCATTGAACCACCCTGTATTCTGATTCCATCCGGCATAACTTCGACCGCTATGCCGAGCTTTTTTAAACCTAACGCCATTGCCTCGATCCGATCACTTTCCTTGACTCGCAACTCTTCGGCGCCTGTTAGTATAGTCTCACCTTTTGCGCAGGCCGCGGCAACAAATAAAACTGGAAATTCATCGATCGCCAACGGCACCAGTGCTTCCGGTATATGTATTCCGTTAAGCTGGGCGCTGCGTACCCGAATGTCGGCAACGGGTTCGCCGCCAATGTCACGCTCATTCAGCAAGCTGATATCGGCACCCATCAATCGCAGGACCTGGATTACCCCGGTACGGGTCGGATTGACGCCAACGTGCTGCAAGGTAATTTCAGAACCAGGCGCGATACTCGCGGCTACGAGGAAGAAAGCAGCGGAAGAAATATCAGCGGGTACATCTATATCGGTCGCGTATAGAGTTTGCTTGCCTCTGACCGAAATTTGCAAATTTTCGTTAACGAGTTCGCATCCAAAGCCTTTCAACATGCGCTCGGTATGATCTCGGCTCGGAGCCAGTTCGGTGATCGTAGTTTCTCCCTCGGCGTAAAGGGCGGCCAGCATAATGCATGATTTCACCTGTGCCGAGGCAATCGGCATGGCATAATTGATCGCCTCTAAATTGGGCTGGGCACGTATCTGTAGCGGCGCCGTACCAGCCGCCTGGCTTTCGATATTCGCATTCATTTCCAGCAAGGGTTTGATAACTCGATTCATTGGTCGCTTCGACAAGGAGACATCGCCGGCAAGCATTGTGTCAAATGACTGACCGGCGAGTAAACCCAGCATAAGGCGCATCGCCGTCCCGGAATTACCCATTTGCAAAACCCTGTCGGGTTTCTGCAGACCATGCAGACCAACTCCCTGTACTATGACCTGGTTACCGTCGCGTTCTATCGGCACCCCCATAACACGGAAAGCAGCCAGCGTGTTGAGGCTATCCTCTCCTTCCAGAAAACCGCTGATATGGGTCGTACCCTGCGCAATCGAGGCTA
>QNFD01000101.1 GCA_003645435.1 Gammaproteobacteria bacterium
CGATTATGGCAAGACGTTCTGGTGGCAGACAAGCCAAGATAGCCCTGCGCAAAGCAGCTCTTGCCGATGACCTGAAACCGGTCCATGCGGGTGAAACCGGCGGTCAGTACAGGCCCCTGAGCGAGTCCGATATCGAAGCGATCGACGCCACCGTATTCAAAATTCTCGAAGAAGTCGGCTTTGCCCAGGCGACACCGCATTGCATCGAGGTCTGTACCGCTATCGGTGCGATCTATGATGAAGATGAACGCCTGCGATTTCCCCGTGCAGTAGTCGAAGATGCGATGCATAAATGCTGCCGCAATTTAACCCTGCATGGTCAGGATCCAAAACATGACCTTGAGCTCACCGGGCAAAAGGTTCACTTCTCCACCGCCGGTGCGGCGGTAATGATCGCCGACCCGGTAAACAATGAATATCGCGAGTCCACCGCACAGGATCTGTACGACATGGCGCGTATTACCGACCAGTGCGACAACATTCACATGTTCCAACGTATGTGCGTGCTACGCGATATCAGCGACAACCACGCGATGGATGTCAACACTATTTATAACGCGGTGATGGGAACCACCAAGCACATTGGCAGCAGCTGGAGCGAAGTACACCACCTCGAAGATAGCCTGAAGATGCTGCACATCATTGCCGGTGGCGAAGACAAATGGCGCGAACGTCCGTTTGTCAGCATTTCCTGCTGCCACGTGGTGCCGCCGATGAAGTTCACCGATGAAGCGCTCGGTTGCCTTAAAGTGGCCGTCGAAGGCGGTATGCCGGTGTTATTACTCTCTGCGGGTCAATCGGGTGCGACTTCACCCGCCTGTCTCGCCGGCGCCGTGGCACAGGCATGGGCTGAATGCCTCGGCGGCCTGGTTTATGTCAATGCGATCAAGCCCGGTGCGCCTGCAATTCTCGGTACCTGGCCGTTTGTGTCGGACCTGCGTACCGGTGCGATGAGCGGCGGTTCACCAGAACAGGCGCTCCTGTCTTCGGCCTGTGCGCAAATGGGCAATTTTTACGATTTGCCCACCGGTACCGGCTGCGGTATGTCCGATTCCAAGTTTCCCGACTTTCAGGGTGGCGCTGAACGCGCTTATACCACAACCTGTGCGGCTACCTCGGGGGCCAACGTAATCTACGAAGCAGCCGGCATGTACGCGAGCCTGCTCAGTGCCTGCCCTGAATCGTTATTGATCGACAATGACATTCTTGGTGCGGCACTTCGAATTACTCGCGGCATCGAGGTCAATGAGGAAACTCTGAGTTTCGAGGTACTGAAAGATGTTTGCCTGGGCGATAAGGGACATTACCTCGGCGCCGGACAAACACTCGAGGTTATGCAAACCGAGTACATCTACCCCGAATTCGGTGATCGGCTAAGCCCGAACCAGTGGGTTGAACAAAACAAACCGGTGCTTCTCGAGAAGGCCGTGGCGAAAAAGAATGAAATCCTCGATAACTATCATCCAGATCACATCAGCGACGAAGTCGATCGCACGATACGCGAACAGTTTTCGATCTACTTGCCGCGTCAGGCCTTTGGCCGCAGCGAATAGTCATCCATCCGATTTAACGAGAAATTATTATGAAGAGTCATGCAAGAGTAGTCATCATCGGCGGCGGTTCACTCGGGGTTAACCTGCTCTATCACCTCACCAAAGAAGGCTGGACCGACATTGCCCTGGTGGAAAAAGGTGAGCTTACCAGCGGTTCGACCTGGCACGCGGCTGGTTTGTGCGGGAACTTCATCGGCAACATGACCGTATCGCAGATTCACAATTATACGATCAAGCTTTATAACGAAATTTTACCAGCGGAAACTGGCCAGACTTCCAGCTTTCATCAAACCGGCAGTATTCGCGTCGGCTTCAGCAAGGTTGAAGAAGAATGGTTCCGCAACCTCGAAAGCCGCGCTAAAAATGTAGGCTTTGAATTTAATCTGATCAGTAAAGAAGAAGCTCGCAAACTCAACCCTTTGATGAATTTTGATAAGGCCCGCGTCATCGCCAGCACCCCGCACGATGGTCACGTCGACCCGACCTCGGTGGTCATGCCTCTATCAAAGCTGGCACGCGATAATGGCGCCGAAATCTACCGCTTTACGCGGGTTACTGCGATCAATGAATTATCCTCTGGCGAATGGGAAGTAGTCACCGACAAGGGCACGATTGTGGCCGAGCACGTGGTTAATGCGGCGGGCTGTTTTGCCCGTGAAATCGGAGAAATGGTCGGTGCGACCATACCGCTAACTAATCTTGAGCATCAGTACCTGGTTACCGAATCCCACCCGGATATCGAGGCGCTGGGCTGGGAGCTGCCGGTTTGCCGCGATTCATACAGCTCGGCTTATATCCGCCAGGAAGGTCTCGGCTTTCTGGTTGGACCCTATGAAATGTGGGGTTCGAAGCCCTGGGCACTGAATGGTATGGACTGGGACTTCGACCGCGAACTGTTCGAACCCGATCTCGATCGTTTAATGCCATTCCTCGAACGATGCTTTGAACTCACGCCAAAGTTCGAAGAAGTCGGGGTCAAAACCGTCGTCAATGGTCCGATCACGCATACGCCCGATGACAACATACTCGCCGGACCGCAGGCGGGACTGCGTAACTTCTGGAACCTGTGTGGCGCCAGCATCGGTATTGCCCAAGGCGGTATCGGCAAGTATATGGCGCAGTGGATGGTCTACGGTCAGACCGAATTGAATATGGCGCCACTCGATTGCCGCCGATTTGGCGACTGGGCCGATAAGAAATACTGCATTATCAAGGCGATCGAATCTTACGAGGTGATGTACTCGGCCGCCGCGCCGAATGATAACCGCCCGCATGGCAGGCCCATGCGCACCAGCCCGCTCTACGCACGCCTGCTCGAAAAAGGCTGTGTGCACGGTGTGGTGCAGGGCTACGAAAAGGCGCTCTGGTTTAAAACTGGCCAAGCCCAAAGCGAAAGCCCTACCTGGGCACACAGCGAAGCGCACGACGTCGTCGGCGAAGAATGCCGGGCGGTGCGCGATGCCGCGGGTATTATCGATCTGTCCGGTTCAGCCAAGTATGAAATCACCGGCAAAGATGCATTTGCTTTTCTGGATCGCCTATCCTGTAACAAGCTGCCCGCCAAAGACGGACGCATCGGCCTCAGCCTGTTCCACGCGCCAAACGGCGGCATCATGTGCGAAATGTCGATCACGCGTCTGGCCGACGATTTTTACTACCTGGTTTCCGCGATTGGTTCGGAACACAAGGATTTACACTGGATGCAATCGAACGCGGATGACTTCGACGTCAAGATCGAGAATGTGACCGATGACCTTAGCTCGATGCTGCTGACCGGTCCGAACTCGCGTGAAATTCTCCAGCAATTGACCGAGGATGACCTGTCCAATACAGCTTTGCCCTGGCTGCACGCGCGCGACATCAAGATTGATTCTGCGATGGTACGCGTTATCCGCGTTTCTTACGCCGGCGAACTCGGTTACGAATTACACATGCCGAGTTACCAGTTACTGTCGATATACGACTCGATTTGCCGGGTTGGCGAAGACTATGGTTTGCGTGACTTTGGCGGTTATGCCTTTAATTCTATGCGTTTGGAAAAGATGTACCGAGCTTATGGTGGTGAATTCACCGAGGAAATCAGTGGTGTCGAAGCCGGCATGGAAAGATTCATCGATACCAGCCGTGACTTTATTGGTTGTGAGAGCATCAAGCAGCGCCAGACCGAAGCCGGCAGCATTCAGCTCGCCTACTTACTCTTCGATGACGACATCGCCTGCGAATGTTATGGCAACGAGGCTGTTTATCATAATGGCGATTTAATCGGGCTTACCACCAGTGGCGCCTACGGACATCGAATCGGTAAGAGTCTCGCATTCGCCTACCTGAAGCCTGAATCAATTAGCCAGGGGCTGGAAGTCACTATCGATACCTCGGTTGGCAGTCGTTCCGCGCATATCGAAATGGACGCGGCCTACGACGCTTCCAACCAGAAACTTCGCAGCTAAGCCAGGTCGGGCTTCAATTTCAGATGACTGTAACCGAAACCCTGTTGTATCATGCAAGACCAATTTAAAAAATATGGTGAGATTGCAGGGCAACCAACCAGGGTCCACAATTTCGGGAGGAACCATGGAACAAGTTAGTTTTATAAAAATGGAGGACGGTACTAAAGAAGAGTACGAATTCCTCGATGCGCTTGAAGAAGAGTATAAGGCGGGACTTGCCGACAAGTTATTACTGGCGCTAAGACAGCTCGAACACAGCCTCTCCGGCTATAGAATCACTCGCCTCGATCATGCATTACAGGGAGCAACCCGTGCATACCGCGCCGACGAATCCGAAGAAATGATCCTGACCATTCTATTGCACGATATCGGCGACGAACTCGCGCCCTACTCGCATAGTGAAATGGCTGCCGCCATTCTAAGGCCATTCGTATCGGAAAAGCTTTACTGGATCGTCAAGCAACACGGTCTGTTCCAGATGTACTACTATGCGCATCACTGCGGCGGTGATCGCAACGCCAGGGACAAGTTCAAGGATCACGAGTGGTACCAGGATGCTATCGATTTCTGCGCAAACTACGACCAGAACTGCTTCGACCCGGACTATGATTCCAAACCGCTGGAATTTTTTGAACCCCTGCTTCGCAAACTGGTGGCAGTGCCGAAGCAGGAGGACGAAGAGCAAACAGCACGTTATGGTACTGCTTAGATAGTTGTCCCGTTAACTTGCAGAGACATGGATTGGGAACGCCTGACTATCGAGGAAATTCACCAGCAGTGGGCATGACGTAATAGTTGACCCTGATCAAGAACAGTTCTTGAATAACTTGTTACCAGAATATATCTACCCCCCGTTTAGATAACTCTGCCTGTCTGGGAGCGCTTCACCTGCTCTGGAACTACCTCATAATTGGTTTAGAATTATTTCCTAAATACCTAAATTTACTCGCGATTTTTTCTTTTTGTACTATAAATTATTCTAATTACGAGTTTCACTATGGATATGAGCTTGCCGATAAAATAGAAAACTGACAAGTATAGGGGCTCATGACAATACCTCAGAATATAACCTCCCTTGCGGAGTCCCGGACCGTGGGCCTGATCAAACAGCGTCGAAGTAATCGAATCGAGGAACTCCAGGTTCAAATTGAACGGCTTAAAAAGCGTGTCCGCATAGCGGTTATCTTCGGCGGTGATAAGAGAGTCCAGGGCGCGGTAATAAACCCCACCTTTAATCCACGTTCTTGGAAAAGTTACGAAACCGTTGCCAATGATATTGCCGTCGCGCTAAAAACCCTTGGTTTTCGCCACGTTCAGGTGATACCCGAAGACATGCGTATCGGCGAGCGCCTGCGCAAGGAGCGTATTGATCTGGCATGGCTGAATTCCGGCGGCGTGCAGGGATATATATCCATGTCACATTCGGCAGCAATACTCGAAATGATAGGAATCCCCTATATAGGGCATGATCCGATGATAGCGGGGATTCTGGATTCAAAGCATATTTTCAAAAGAATGCTCAAGGCACTGGATATCCCAACGGCTCCGTTCATGACCTGGAGCCTTGCCCAGGGTGAGTTTGTTCCCTCAAGTAATGACCGTTTTAACAGAGTATTTAGTAATTATTCTGGTCCTTTCATCGTCAAACCAGTATCTGGCCGGGCCTCTTTAAACGTAAACCTGGTTGAAGATTTATCGGCCTTACCCGAAACAGTGAGCGACTTATGCCAGGCAACCGAGAATCATGTACTCATCGAGACTTTCCTGCCAGGTCGCGAATTTTGTGTAGCGGTATGCGGTCCGGTTATTTGCAGGAACAATATTCTACAGAGACGTGGCTTGCCATTTACTTTTGCTGCCGTCGAGCGTCGTCTCGATGATAACGAAAAAATTTTTGTGTCCATGGACATTCGTCCAATTACCTCAAATCGGGTTAATATTCTCGATCCCAATGTTGATGGCGATGTAATTCAACGACTGGAAGAGCTCGCGAACGAGGTTTTTCAGGAAATGAATTTAGAGACGCTGATACGTCTGGACGTGCGCATGGACGCCGAAGGTAATATGTTCGTATTGGAAGCGAACCCAAAACCCGATCTAAAGACACCGACCCCGGAGAAAACCAGTCTGGTTTGCACCAGTCTGGCATCATACGGGATGAGCTACGAGGACCTTATCCTCTCCCTGCTTGCCGATCGCCTCGACCTGTATCTTAGTCAAAGACGCGGCTCCATAACAAATCTCGCGAAGTTGCTGGAATGAACATCTGGCAAACTATTTGGGCAGCAATCAAGTGAACATGGAATACTCATTTAAGCGGCGCTTTTCCAATTTCATTGCAATGTTGGTGGTATCGACATTATCGCTTTTCTTGCTGCTATACATCGGCATTGGTGAAGCGCAGCGAACTTATGAACAGCTCCACTATGAGAAGTTGATGGCACAGGGGCAGATAATTCAGAATGCCATGGAAAAAGTGTTGCGCCCCGGTCTTCCCCTGAAGCAGTACGTGGGTTTTAGTACCCTGTGCGAGCGTATTCTGGCATCCGACAAATCAATCTCGGTAATTATTGCTTATGATAGAGACGGGAAACCGATTTTTACAAGTGGAGATGAGTTTATTCCGCTGTTTTCGTCGCAGCCTGACTTATCCAGCAATGTGGCACCGGGTGATTTTTCTGAAAAATATCTACAGGTGACTCTACCGCTTAGCAGTCGCTTTGAGCAAATTGGAAGCCTTTCCTTGTCTGTTCCCAGGTCGATAATAAAGGATAAAATCAAAGCCTGCTTCGGACCCCTGTTTATTACAGGCGCTATTCTATCGCTAGTATTTTCATTGTTTATTTCAATTTTTAAGCCCTATCTGAAAAAAAGAAAGGCTCCATGGCTTCAAATTTGCTTTGCCACCACTTTCATTGCCATGTCGATAATTATTGTTACTTCACTGGTGACGCTCTATTCAGAAGGAGCCCAGGCGAAAACAAAGGCCCTGGCCGATTCACTGGGGTATCGACTCGCAGATATTGTCAGTTTTAACCTGGTGATTAAGGATATCGTGGGCCTCGATCAACTATTTTTTGACTACCAGCGCCTCAATCCCGATATTGAAGACGCCGCTTTAATCATTAACGATAAAATCGCGATTCATACCGACCCCGACCAAATAGGTCAGCCCTGGGTTCATGATAAAAACAGTTACGAGTACATAGTCGACCTGACCCCACCGGGCAGTACTCGTGAGGTTCGCACTGCCGTCGCCTTACCTTTTGATATTGTTTATAAGCGAACTACTCGCAGCATAAAAAACTTTGCAGCTCTATTTATAGCCTCGGCTTTTCTCGCCGGTTTATTCCTGCAGTTGGCATCGTCACTACCCGGCCAATATAAGCCTGATAATGAGATCATCACCGGGGCGAATAAACCGGAAACGGAAGAAGCCTTGCTAAATCTGGTGAAACCTGTCTTTTTCGTGGCAATTTTTATCGAGCATCTGACTTATTCCTTTTTGCCTCAACACGTAGAGCATATCGTCATGAAAGGCAACATGTCTGCAACCTATTTGTCCCTTCCTTTCATTATCTATTACGTTTTCTTCGCACTTTCCCTGGTCCCAGCGGGACATATAGCGGAACGCGTCAGTCCTCGCCGATTGATGTACTTCGGAATGTTACTTTCCGCCCTGGGCCTGGGTATGCTGGCCCTGCAGGACGATATATCTATGGTCATTCTGGCGCGTGCAGTATCAGGACTGGGACAGGGCATACTTTTCATTGCGGTGCAGACTTATATTCTAATGACGGTGTCTCCCAGTAAGAGAACCCAGGGCGTTTCGATCATCGTTTTTGGATTTCAGGGTGGCATGATTTCCGGTCTTGTTATCGGTTCACTACTTGTCCCCTATATGGGAGAGCAAGGAGTATTCCTGCTCTGTGCCGCCATCGGTATAGCTATGGCTATCTACACCCTGGCCATGGTTCCTTCGATAAAGCAAACTATTACCGGTGAGTCGAGTTTGACCTCCACTATGCGCGAACTTGGTAGAAACATGGCCCTGGTCTCACGCAGCCTGAGATTTCTAAAGACAATGTTACTGATAGGTATTCCAGCAAAAATGGTTTTGACGGGTGTGATCATCTTTGCCCTGCCCCTGCTTCTCTCCCAGAAAAAATATTTCCAGGAGGATATCGGTCAAATCATCATGCTTTACGGTGTTTGCGTACTTGTTTCTACTCATTATGTTTCGAGGTGGGTCGATCGCATGGGTCAAAGCCACATTGTACTATTTTGGGGCTCGATGATGAGCGGACTGGGCCTGTTACTTATCGGACTGACAGACTGGGAGGGAATTGCCCACCTCAGCAACCGCGAGAATTTTTCTACCACCGTCCTGATTATTGGTGTTGCTATTACCGGACTTTCCCATGGACTGATAAACGCGCCGGTAGTAACTCATATCGCTGAATCCAGGCTGGCGGAAAATATCGGGGCCA
>QNFD01000102.1 GCA_003645435.1 Gammaproteobacteria bacterium
ATGTTTACGCCCGCGCCCAGGTTTTTGATGGATTTGTCGATGGTATGAATGCTACCGATGGATCGGGTGCGAATTGCCATATGTCCAGTGTCGCGATGTGTGCCCTGTTGACCAATATTGGCTACTCCCCGGTAATGCAAATTGCCTGTCGGGATAAAAACCGAATTGCGATCCAGGGCGATGTGCTGGGTGCAGCCGCGATGGGTGTCAGCAATGTGCTTTGTCTTAGCGGTGACGGGGTCCAGGTGGGCGACCATCCAGAAGCGAAACCGGTATTCGATCTGGATAGTATGTCGCTGCTGGAGACGATTAGAATCATGCGCGATGAATCGAGGTTCCTGAGCGGGCGCAAGATTACCACCCCTCCCGATATTTTCCTCGGAGCCGCCGCGAATCCCTGTGCGCCGCCAATCGATTTCCGGCCCTACCGGCTGGCGAAAAAAATTGCCGCGGGTGCTGATTTCATCCAGACCCAATATATCTTCGACGTACCCCAGTTAAAGGAATTTATGCTGAAGGCGGGTGATCTGGGCCTGCTCGAGCAATGTTTTATTTTACCTGGTGTAGGTCCGCTTGCATCGGCAAGAACGGCGACCTGGATTCGTGACAATGTACCGGGAATCCATATTCCTGACGACGTTATCAAGCGTCTGGCGGGTGCCGAGAATCAAAAGAAGGAAGGCCAGAAAATTTGCATCGAACTGATTCAGCAAATTCGTGAGATTGAAGGGGTTAGCGGCGTTCACGTTATGGCTTACCGTCAGGAGGAAGCGGTTGCGGATATCATTAAACAATCCGGAGTGCTGGAAGGGCGTGTTCCCTGGTATCCCGGCTGCGAGGAACTAGAACAGGCCTGATTGTGCCGATTCTAAGCGGATTTTCAAAACCAGCTATATTGTAATTAATCAGTTTATATTTTGAGGAAATAACCATGACCGAAACGGTTGTCAGTTCAGCGACTAAAGAGTTAGTGATCGGATTTGATCGCCCGTTTGTCGTTATCGGTGAACGCATAAATCCCACCGGCCGGAAAATAATGGCCGATGAAATGAAAAACGGTGACTATAGCCGTGTCGAATCGGACGCGATTGCGCAGGTGCAGGCTGGCGCCCACATGCTCGATGTCAATGCCGGCATACCGTTATCCGACGAACCGCGCATACTGGCAGAGGCGATTCAACTGGTTCAAAGCCTGACCGACGTGCCCTTGAGCATTGATTCGTCAATTATCGAAGCGCTGGAAGCCGGACTTGCGGTTTATAAAGGCAAGGCCCTGGTTAACTCGGTAACCGGTGAAGACGAGTCTCTCGATCGGGTATTACCCCTGATAAAGAAACACGGTGCAGCCGTTGTTGCGATTTCAAACGATGAAACCGGCATATCCGAAGATATCGATGTTCGCTACGATGTCGCGAAAAAGATTGTCGAACGTGCTGCTGACTATGGCATCCCGGCTTGCGATGTGGTCGTCGATCCATTGGTAATGCCGATTGGCGCAATAAACACCGCGGGACGTGAAGTGCTGAGGTTGATATATCGACTGCGTACCGAGCTGAAAGTAAATACGACCTGCGGTGCCTCAAACATCAGTTTTGGCTTACCCAATAGAAATGGCTTCAATGGCGCATTTATCAGCATGGCGATACAGGCCGGAATGACATCTGCAATAACTAACCCGTTACACGCGGAAGTCATCAGCGCAAGCCTGGGTGCCGATGTGATGCTGGGCAAGGACCCAGATTGCGGCCGCTGGATTAAGCAATTTCGAGAGCCCGCGCCGGAAGGTGCTAGCGTACGCGGTACCGGGCGCCGGGGTGGTAGACGCCGTCGCGCGAGTTAGTGGTAACAGGGATAGAGGTCCAATGGTTGATGATGAAGTAAATGTACTGTTTATGCCTTCCGGCTTGCGCGGGCAGGTCCCCGTGGGTACGACAATACTCCAGGCAGCTCAACGTCTGGGTGTAGATCTGGAGTCGATTTGTGGCGGCCAGGGCAAGTGCCGTAAATGCCAGGTATTACCACAGGAAGGTGAGTTTCCTAAGCACGGTATAACTTCTCGTCTTGATCACCTGTCGGAGCTCACTGAAACCGAGCTTCATCACCAGGCAAAAAATCGTCTCAAGGACGGGCGGCGTCTGGGCTGCAATGCGCGCTTGCTCGGTGATCTGGTTGTTGATGTTCCTGAAGAGAGTCAGCAACACAAACAACATATCACCAAGGCCGTCACTGCCTACGATATCCAGGTGTTGCCGGCACTGCGTCTGTATACCGTGACATTACCCGAACCCGACATGCACGCGCCAATTTCGGATAAGCGTCGGCTCCAAAATGAACTGGTAGCCGTACATGAGTTACCGATCATGGATTGTGAGCTATCGCAGCTTCGTTTATTGCAAAAGGCACTGGATAAATCGGACCGCCAGGTTACCGCCGCGGTTTATCAGCACCAGCAGATTATCGGAATATGGCCTGGCGTGAAAAAAGTGGTATATGGATTAGCGATCGATTTGGGCTCTACCACGATCGCCGCGCAATTATGCAATCTCGATACTGGCGAGGTAGTGGCAACCGCAGACACGATGAATCCGCAGATTCGATTCGGTGAAGACCTGATGAGCCGGGTTTCCTACGTGATGATGAACGAAGGTGGTGACGAAGCGATGACGCGGGTAGTGCGCGAGGCCTTCAATCAGTTGGCAAAGCGGGCTGCCAAATCAGCCGGCATTCAGCTTGAAGAGATTCTTGACCTGGTTGTAGTAGCCAACCCGATCATGCATCATTTATTCCTCGGCATCGATCCCACCCCGCTGGGAACGGCACCCTTCACCCTGGCTACCGATCAGACCACCGTGATCCGCGCAAGCGATATAGATCTACATTTACACCCTGAAGCAAGAGTTTGTATCTTACCCTGTATTGCCGGGCACATAGGCGCGGATACCGCCGGGGTAATTCTTGCGGAACGCCCCGATTTGTCAGAAGAATATGTTTTACTGGTTGATGTCGGCACCAATGCAGAAATTGTGCTCGGTAATCGTAACCGCTTGCTGGCAGCATCCAGTCCAACGGGTCCCGCTTTCGAAGGTGCCCAGATTACATCGGGCCAGCGCGCGGCGCCGGGTGCGATGGAACGCATTCGGGTTGATCCCGAAACCCTGGAGCCGAGGTTCCGGGTGATTGGTTGCGAGGCCTGGTCGGACGAAGATGATTTCGCTGAAAAGAGCGCGAAAGTCGGTGTTAGCGGCATCTGTGGATCGGGCATTATCGAAGTGGTTGCAGAAATGTTTCTCGCCGGAATTATCGATCAGGATGGAGTCATTGGCCCGGTCGAAGGCAAGCAGAGCGATCGTATTGTACTCGACGGACGCACCTATTCTTATTTATTGTACGAGGGTGACAAGTCGATTCGAATTACCCAAAACGATGTGCGAGCGATCCAGCTCGCGAAAGCAGCCCTGCACGCCGGTACCCGATTACTCATCGATCGAATGGGTATTAACAAGGTAGACCGCATCGGTTTTGCCGGCGCTTTTGGCAGTCACATCGATGTTAAGTACGCGATGGTGCTGGGATTGATCCCGGACTGTGATCTTGAGCATGTCGGTTCGGTCGGCAATGCTGCCGGCACCGGTGCCCGCATTGCGCTATTGAACTTGCCCTCACGCCTCGAAATAGGTGAGATCCTGCCCAAGGTTGAAAAGATCGAAACCGCTATAGAACCCATGTTCCAGGAATACTTTATCGAGGCCATGGCTTTACCGCACAAGGTCGACCCCTACACAGAACTCTCTAAAGTTGTCAAACTCCCTCCACCCAAGCCGAAAGCTAAAAATGATGCAGGTGATGATCGAAAACGTAAATCGCGCAGGCGGCGTAGCAGGGTGTAGGGGTTTCATTACCCCGGGTTTCTGGACACTCGTTCAGGTTTGTTATAGGTTGGTGGGAAAACTATCGAGACCTGATTAATCAGCTAAACTAATATTTAACATAATCATGACTACTAAACCCAAAATCCAAAATACGCTATCTGTAGTAACCGACAGTGTAGAAACAGGCATAGAACAAAATATAGAACAAAACGTAGAACAAAACGTAGAACAAAACGTAGAGCAAAGCGTAGAGCAAAGCGTAGAGCAAAGCGTAGAGCAAGACCTGGAACCAAAACCCGATATCAGGGAAGAGTTATCAGGAACACCGACTGCGACTGAATTCGACCTCGAATCGCCCGAGTTATACCTCAATCGGGAGTTAACCTGGCTTGAGTTTAACCGACGTGTACTGCACGAAGCGCAGGATCAAAACACGCCTTTGCTGGAGCGTTTCAAATTTGTCGGTATCGTTAGTTCCAATCTCGACGAATTTTTTATGAAACGTATTGGCGGCCTGAAGCAACAGGTGGGGGCCGGGATCATGGAGCTGACTGTGGACGGGCGCTTGCCGGCACAGCAAATCGACGAATCCTACCAACTCGTCAGGGAAATCGAAGCACAGAAAGATGCACTCCTGCCACAGTTGACTGGATTGCTGGCCGAAAATAATATTCACCTCACTACTTTTGAGGTACTGGACGACAAGGACAAGGAAACTGTTCGTAATTATTACTTCGAAAATATTTATCCGCTGGTGACGCCGCAAGCGGTTGATTCTGCACATCCGTTTCCTTTTATCTCCAATCTCTCACTTAACCTGCTCGTCACCTTACGTCATAAAGATGGCGACGAGGAACTGCGGGCACGGGTAAAGGTACCCACTGGCCTTGGAATTCCGCGTTTTCTCGAAGTTCCTGGGACGAGTAGTTTCGTGCCGCTGGAGAGCGTGATGTCAAATAATCTCGATCTGCTGTTTCCGAAAATGAAAATCGAGGCCTGCGAGTTGTTCCACGTTACGCGTAACGCGAATACCTCCCGGGACGAAGACCGCGCCGATGATTTACTCGCGATAATCGAATCTGAAGTACGACATCGTAAGTTTGCGCAGATTGTGCGAGTTGTTGTTCAGCATGATATGGATTCAACCCGTAGAGGCATGTTGGCTGCCGAACTAGGCCTGGAAGAAACCGATGTATTCGAAACTAACGGCCTGATGGCGATGCGTGACCTGCTTGGTTTCAGCGAGATGGAAATTCCTGCTTTACACGATCTGCCGCAACACCCAATCGATCATCCCAAACTGGTGCACATGCCCAATATATTTCATGTGGTGCGCGAATACGGTTCGATACTGCTGCAACACCCTTACGAATCCTTTACCACCTCGGTCGGGCGTTTTCTCAAAGAAGCCAGCGTCGACCCGAAGGTACGGGCGATCAAGATGACGCTATACCGGACATCCGGTGATACCAGGGTGATCGATTACCTGATCGATGCCGCGCAAAACGGTAAACAGGTAGCCGTGGTGGTGGAATTGAAAGCACGCTTTGACGAGGCTGCTAATATTCGTTGGTCGAGTCGCATGGAGGAAGCTGGAATTCATGTCACCTACGGTGTAATGGATCTTAAAACCCATTGCAAGGTAATCCTCGTAGTGCGCAACGATTACAGCGGCCTGCGCCGTTACGTACATATCGGCACCGGCAACTACCACGCTGGCAATGCCCGTATGTACACCGACCTGGGACTGCTCACCTGCGATCAAACCATTGGCCAGGACATTACCGAATTATTCAACTACCTGACCACCGGCTACACACCCAAGCGCGATTACCGCAAGATTCTGCCCGCGCCCAAGTTGTTGAAGCGGTCGTTACTCGACAAGATCAATCGGGAAATCGATCAACACAGTGAAGAATCGCCAGCTTTAATCCAGATCAAAACCAACGCGCTTGAAGACGAAGATATCATTCGCGCACTTTACCTGGCGTCGCAGGGAGGGGTAAAGATAGATTTGATTGTGCGTGACACCTGCCGCTTGCGCCCTGGCATTGCGGGCCTGTCTGACAACATACGCGTATTTAGTGCGATCGGTCGATTTTTGGAGCACAGTCGAATTTATTATTTCAAAAATGAGGACAAACCTGAGTACTACATTGGCTCCGCGGACGCCATGAAACGCAACCTCGAACACCGGGTTGAGGTGCTGGTACCGGTGGAAGACCCCGAGCTGCAGAACGGGCTTCGCAATATTTTCGATACCCTGTTATCCGATGAGTACGGTATCTGGCAGATGAATGCGGACGGCTCTTATGAGCAGTTGCAAGGGAAAAGCCCGACAGCAGAAAGCAGTCAGCAGGCTATGATTCGACAGACTAATGACCGGTTGTGGGAAGCCACTCGACTCAAGCGACGTAAACCCCAGGGCGCGCGCAGCAGGAATATTCGACGATAAGCGGGTTAGTTGCTGGAAAGTAGATGTTTTGACTTTTCTAACTGTGCGTTTACCACCTTCATTCTCGTTTCAAGCCTTGAACGCTTTTCCGGATCCTGGGTAGCCTCAAGTTTTGCCTCGTAACGGGACTTTTTTTCGGTAAGCAACTGTTGAAGTTTATCCAGTTTTTCAGCTGTGATACGTCCGCCTTGCTCATGACTATCGACCAGTTTTTTAAATTTATCGATCAGTTTAGAAAATTTCATTAATGTCTCTCTTCAATATGAATTTGATTTTGAAAAAATATCGGCGGTATATGAATCCAGCAAATTAGCTAGCAGATATCTTTTCGATTTCGTCTTCATCGAGGATCACCTCCTGTGCTGCTTCCGCAATGAGATCAGCATGCGAGGCTAATAGCGCTTGCGCGCAGTCAAGCAGGTGATTTGAGGTTGCATCCACATAATTGAAATCGTTTAACAGGGATGTGGCCATTGCCGGTGTAATTCGATTATCCCTTAACACCTCGGTAATTCTTGTGTCTAGTTCCCCATGCGTGACCAGTATTTCCGCTTTGAGTTCATCCATCTCGAGCACGGCAAGCGCATGATCATAGTCGTCTTCATCCCTTAACCGATAAATTTCCCTAAGAATCATTGCGATTTGATATCGCAGGCGGTTGTATTCTTTTCGAATATGTTCGTTGTCGGAAACCATATATTCGGTAGCATTTTTGCGCAAATGTTTAATGTGCTTTACACATTCAACAATTTTTGTCGCCGCATTGCGCAACCGGTACAGTTCCTCGGAAAATATACTGGGCATATTGGACTGGGAGCGCGAAATAAAATCAATAATTGCGCTGTATAGTATTTTAACCTTACTTGCATATAACTCATCCAGGTCAAACTCATGGATTTCGCGATCTTCATCGATGGTTTTTTTAAGATCCGGTGACTCCAGAATTTCCGAGCGATGCAAATTCATTCCATGCGCCATTAGCTCAAATGCGGAATCAAACAAATGCCAGACCTCCTTTTTAACAGATACCAGTACGGTTTCCGGAAACTCGATTGCTGCATCGCTCAAGAATTTGGGCTCGGCAATATCCAGCGCTTTTTCGGGTAAATATTTGTTAAGACTATCTGCAAGTTGCTTAATCAGGGGTACCATTACCAGTACGCCGGTAAGATTGAATAAAGTATGAAATACAGCAAGTTTCATCGTGTAATTGTTATCGGCTATGCCTACCTTGCTGCTGAGGTAATCTACCGCCCATACGAACTGGCTGATGAATACAATAGCGATAATCCCGGTGACGAGATTGAATACCAGGTGCGCCCCGGCTAGCCGCTTACCCTGAACATTTGCGCTCAGCGAACCGATAATGGCGGTGATTGTGGTACCGACGTTGGCACCGATAGCGAGTGCCAGCGAATTTTCGTAGGTAATCTGGCCTGCGGCCAATGCGGTTAAAATCAATACCAGGGTCGCATGACTGGATTGCATGACAACGGTTGCAGCAGCGCCTATCGCGGCAAACAGGAACAACCCGAGATATCCATCTACCGCCAGCGAAGCCAGGTCGAAGCTGTCTTTAAACGCTTCAAATCCTTCCTTCATGAAATGAATCCCCAAAAACAGGAAGCCAAGCCCTGCCAGCACAGAACCAAAACCTTTCAGGTATTTGGACTTTTGAAACGACAATACGAGTCCGAATACCAGCATTGGCATGGCGTATGCCGAAATTTTTACTTTCAGCCCAAAGGCAGCCACCAGCCAGGCTCCGGTTGTGGTACCTATATTAGCGCCGAAAATGATTCCGATTCCACCAACCAATGTAACCAGCCC
>QNFD01000103.1 GCA_003645435.1 Gammaproteobacteria bacterium
ATTCAGATCGTACCAACTGGCGACAGCGCAGCTATTACGGGGTTTCATGGTCTGTCTTTTTTCGTTGAAACGAATAATACCCGGGGCGCGTTTTATCGTCTGCCAACGATTACCGATCAATCTCGACTGTAGCGCACCCGCGTTTACCCGATAAAAACTCGAACCCGCGGCCTCGGCAAGAAAGGCCGGTACCGGCACTTGATGTGCCTCGAGCTTTTGGATGAAGTAGTCGACGCCAATTTCATCGATTAATTCAAAAGGGCCTTTAATCCAGTTGTAGCCAAGCTTCATCGCATCGTCAATAGCCACCGGGTCGTCACCAACCTCGGGAATCAATGTGGCCGCGTAACTCAGGGAGCGCGATAGTATTCTCCAGGCATATTGACCGTAAAGACCGCCATCTTCGAGCAACTGCCGGATACCCTGTTGTTCGGCTTTTTCGGCCAGTGGTAAATTCAATCGGGGCGCGGGACCGTAACCCTCATCATTTAAATCAAGGACCTGGCGTTCGCCGTCTTCTGAAACCCTGAAAAACCCCTGACCCTGTTTATTACCGGTCTGGCCGTTGGCAATCATACGGTTCATCATTTTGATAGGCGCGGACTCGGCATGAAATGCGTCATCGATCGGCAGGATATTGACCAGGCTTTGCACCACGTCCGACATCAGGTCGATGCCAATCAGATCATACAGGCCGAATACGCCGGTTTTCGGAATACCCATTGGGCGGCCGAACAGCACGTCTGCCTGCAGCGGTGTCAGCCCAAGATCGAAGGCGGCGTGCAGCGCGCATTGAATCGTGTAAACACCGACACGGTTGGCGAGAAAACCCGGAGTATCGAGGCAGCGTACTACGCCCTTGCCGAGCTGTTGCTCGCAAAACCGCGCCAGCGTATCCATCACGGCGGGGTCGGTATGCTCTCCGCGTACCAGTTCCAGCAGGCGCATGAAGCGTACCGGGTTGAAGAAGTGGGTGATGGCGAAGCGCTTGCAAAAGTCTTCGGGCATATCCTCGACCAGCAGCCGTATCGGAATCGTCGAGGTATTCGATGTGATGATTGCCGCATCATGGCAAACATCGTCGAGGCGCCTGTAGAGTTCCTTTTTAATATCGAGGCGTTCAACTACGGCTTCAGCGACCCAGTCGCAGTCGGCGAGCTGGTCGAAATCATCGCGCGTATTACCGAGGTGAATCAGGGCTTCAGCAGCGCTGCTCATTAAGCCGGGTTGATCGGGGTCACGTAGACGTTCGAGGCCACGTTCGGACAATGCGTTGGGGTTGTTTTCGCCGGGAAGATCGAGCAGCCATACTTCGATGCCCGCATTGGCAACCTGACCGGCAATACCGGCACCCATGGTGCCCGCACCGATAACCGCTACTTTATTGATTTTCACTTGTTTTTTACTCTCCGGATTCCATCGATCCGATTAGTTCCTGCAATAACAGCAGAACCCGTTTCGGTGCTTCGATGGGTAGCATATGACCATAGCCTTTAATCACTACCCAGGGCGCACCGAGCTGCTCCGCCACTGCCTTGCCGGCTTTTATCGGGGTCAGGCGGTCCTGTTCGGCGAGAATCATTTGCGCGGGTACATCGAGTGAAGCGGCGACTTCGGTACCCTTGACGTAATCGGCACAGGCCTGCAGGTCAGCCGCCAATGGATTATTGGCCATGATCTGGCGTCCGATCGCAATCGGTTGCATGCCGGGTATCGCGCTCATGCCTAGCTGTGAGTCCCGGCCAAATCCCCATTGCAGCAACATTTCGGCAGCTGTTCCGGCCGATTGCAGTGAAGCCTCAATCAATGCAGGGTTGACCGGAATCGCAGCAGCGCTACCTATGCCGGTCAATGACTTGACTAGTTCAGGTGCCTGCCTGGCAAGTTCAAGCGCGCACAGGAAACCCTGCGAATGACCCACTACATGCGCTCTTTTAACACCTGCCGCCTTCAGAAAATCGGCTAACCAGAGGCCCATTTCCTCGATGCTGGTAAGCGCCTCGCCAGCAGATAAACTATGCCCTGGGAAATCGGGTGCGAGTACCGAGTAACCGTTGTAAGCAAACCAGCGAGTTTGCAGCGCCCAACTGCGATGATCGAGCCCACTGCCGTGAATAAACATGACGGTCGGCAGTCCGGGATCGAATTCCTTGCCGCCGGTGGATGCGTAGGTTTCGATATTTCTGACTTTTAGCTTCACTACCGATCCCCCACGGCGCGTTTGGCCGCCTTCAGACCACGTACAAAGTCATTCTTGATATCGATGATGTCTTCGATGCCGGCCGAAACCCGAATCATGTCTTCGCTGATACCCGCGGCAATCATTTCTTCCCGGGTCAGACGGGAATGCGTGGTACTGCCGGGATGCAGTACCAGGGTGCGCGAATCACCGACATTGGCGAGGTTCGAGGCAAGTTGGAGCGAGTCGATGAAAGCCGCACCGCCAGTTCGCCCTCCGACTACACCAAAACAGAGAATTGAACCCGCGCCATCTGGAAACAAGCGTTGCGCGATAGCATGACTGGGGTTGGACTCCATCTCCGGGTAGTTGACCCAGGTGACGTTTTCCTGTTCTTGCAGCCATTCGACCAGCGCGCGAGCATTGGCAACATGCGTTTTCATGCGCATGCCCAGGGTTTCCAGGCCCTGCAATATTAAAAATGCGCTGTGCGGACTTAACGCGGCGCCAATATCACGCATCGACTCGGCGCGCATTTTCATCGCTAGTGCCGAAGGGCCAAATTCTTCCCAGAATTTAATCCCGTGAAATGGCGCGTAAGGCTCGGTGAGTTCTGGAAAACGACCACTCGCCTGCCAGTCGAAATTGCCACCATCGACTACCACACCACCGACTGCGAGGCCGTGCCCGCCTATCCATTTGGTTACCGAGTGCACCACGACATTGGCGCCAAAATCGATTGGACAACACAGGCTCGGCGTTGCAAAAGTGGCATCGACCACTAACGGTAGTCCTGCATCGTTGGCAATACGGGCGATCTGCGGGATGTCGGCGACCTCGAGACCGGGGTTACCGATTGATTCGCAAAACACGAGCCTGGTATTAGGCTGGATCGCATCGCGCAGGGCTTTTTCGTCATTAATCGGGATAAAAGTACATTCGATATTGAGGCGACGCATGGTATGACGCAGCAAGGTCGCGGTTGAACCGTAAATCTGTGTCGCGGAGACGATGTGATCACCGGCTGAACACAGGGTAATAAAAGATATGAATAGCGCACTCATTCCGGAGGCGGTACAAATCGCACCAGAACCACCTTCGAGAGCGGCAATGCGTTGTTCGAGTACGGCTACGGTCGGATTGGTAATACGGCTATAGATATGCCCGCCTTGCTCGACGTTAAATAGTGCCGATCCATCGGCAACACTTTCAAATACGTAAGAAGTGGTTTGATAAATGGGTACCGCACGAGAGCCGTGGTCACTCTCGGGAACATAACCAGTATGCAGGGCGATGGTGTCGGGTTTCAGGTAGGAAGAACGGCTCATAATATTATCCTGTTACAGAATTCTGAGTATCGAATGCGAACGGCAGATCAACAATAGAGCCCTCGATCCCACTCAGCTCGACTGTCGTGTTATCCGCAAGGTAGTCACGTTTCATCATTGCCAGGGCAAGGTGTTTGCGATGGCGGGGTGACCAGGTATGCGAGCTGATCGTACCGACGATTTGCTCGCCAGAGGTTACATCGCCGTTGTCGATCTCCATCGCCTGTTCGAACCTCAGGCCTACCAGTAAATTTTCGTGCTTGCCTGCGATGGCGCGCAAAGCGGGCAGACTAAGCGATTCGATATCGGCGTCCAGATCCATATAGGCATCGAGTCCACACTCGAACGGCGTGTGCGCATCGGTCACATCATTGCCATAGGAGAGCAATCCGCTCTCGATACGTTCGATCAGGTTTGGACCCCCGGCCCTGACCTGTAAATCCGGGCCCAGCCGGAACAGTTCATCCCAGAGAGGTTCTGCCAGGGCGGCATCGTTGAGGTAAATTTCAAAACCGCCCTGTTTGCTATAACCCGAGCGCGCTACCATCATTTCGACGCCTTTAAAGTCAAGCATCAAACTACGGAAGAATTTAATTTTGCGGACATCTTCACCAAACACCCTGGCGACCAGCTCTTCCGCCTTTGGACCCTGTACCGCGAGCGGCCAGATATCGGCTTCGCTAATACGAACATCCAGTCCGTATCCACTCGCCAGGCCCATGGCCCAGAGTTTGACGTCACTATCGGCGATTGATACCCACCAGTGATCCTGCGTCAGCTTAATCACAACAGGGTCGTTTATCAGTCTTCCATTCTCGTCACACAGGGGTGCATAAAGACCCTGGCCGATAGCGGCGCGGCTTATATCGCGCGGGGTCATGAGCTGAACCAGGCGTTGACTGTCGGGGCCTGTGATTTCCACCTGGCGCTCGCAGGAAACATCCCAGACCTGTACCTGTTCACACAGATGCCAGTAATCGGCTTCGATACTGTCGAAAACAGTAGGCAGTAACATGTGGTTGTAAATGGTATAAGCCTTGACCCCGGCGGCTTCGACGCGGCGGCTAAATGGCGTTGACCGGGTTCGGCGCGAGATACTGAGAAATTTATGGTTCAATGCTAACTCCTAATAAGTGCTTGCCAATTATGAGGGCAGGCGAGAAGATCATCAATCCGATTGGTACACGACACTAAAAATAATGTTTAATCAATTTCCCGTACAGCATATCGAGCCCGTATTTCGGCCGCCCAGCGAGGCGAGTTCCCTCATCATTCAGGTTACCAACGGCTGTAGCTGGAATCGCTGTACCTATTGTGAAATGTATACCGACCCGCAAAAGAAATTTCGGCCGCGAGTTGAAGCCGAAGTACTCGACGAAATCAGGCGCTGCGGGGAAACGGGCCTGCAGCCGCGGCGCTTATTCCTCGCCGATGGTGATGCAATGGTGTTGTCAATGCGTCGACTACGGACCATTCTTGGCGCGATAAAAAGCGATCTGCCATCGGTAACACGAGTTTCGTCTTACTGCCTGCCGAGTAATCTGAAGAACAAGAGCATTGACGATTTAATCGAATTAGAGGCACTCGGTCTAAAACTCATTTATGTCGGTGCCGAGAGCGGGGACGATACTGTTCTCGCGCATATAGACAAGGGTGAAACCTTTGAAACCACCGCAGCGGCGCTGATCAAAGCTCACGCGGCCGGGATTAAATCATCGGTGATGGTGATCAATGGCATTGGCGGCAAGCAGTATAGTCAACAGCATGCACTGGCGTCGGCCAGGCTGGTAAATGAAGTTCAACCGCATTACCTGGCAACGCTGGTACTGACCTTTTACCGTGACGAGCAAAAAGTGGTCGCAGGCTATGATTCTAATTTCGAAGAATTGAATAGCGCGCAGCTCTGCCGCGAAATGGAGGTATTTATCGGTGCTACCGAACTCGATAAAACCATATTTCGCAGCGATCACATCTCCAATCATCTTATCCTCAAAGGTGTTCTCGGCAAGGACAAGGCACGAATCATGGAACAGATTCAACAGGCCAGTGAGTATTTCGAGGCTCACCCCGGTCACGAACGTTCTTTCCAGGGATATTGAATGACTGATTTCGATCAACTCAGTCTCGACGATATTCGGCAGCGGTTGTCGAAGCAACCAGATACTACCTACGACGTACCGCCGGAAATGTTACAGGGGGATACCCGCGAAGCCGCGGTGCTGATTCCATTTTGCCGTATCGAAGACGCCTGGCATATTTTATTTATACGCCGGGCGAAATTCGAAGGTGATCGGCATAGCGGGCAGGTTGCCTTTGCCGGCGGTAAGCGCGAGGCAGGCGACTCCAGCCTTGAATACACGGCCCTGCGAGAAGCCGAGGAAGAAGTCGGCCTGGCGAGAGCTGACGTCAAAATGCTGGGACATTTGAATCACCACCATACTATCAGCGAATTCCTGGTGAGGCCCTATGTTGCGGAAATGCGCTGGCCATATCCGCTCGTACTAGATGAGGTCGAAGTCGCGCATGCCTTTACGATGCCGCTGAGCTGGCTAGCCGATCAATCCAATTATCGCACCGAACACAGGCAGCACCCGGATTCGCAACGCCCCTGGCCGATTGTTTACTATGACTATTACGAGGGCGAACTGCTCTGGGGTGCGACAGCGAGAATGACATTGTCGTTGATCGAGGTGTTGAGAGGGGAGTAGGTGAAATTGACTCCCTCTCCCTCAGGGAGAGGGCAGGGGTGAGGGTGTAGTCTATACACCCAACGCTACAATTTAATATCGATAGACGTTATAGTCCGGCTTTGTTTATTGACCGACTTTGACCTTGCCTCAAATTCAAACCTTATCATCCCACCTGGTGAACCAGATTGCCGCTGGCGAAGTGGTCGAACGACCCTCGTCGGTGGTCAAGGAACTGGTTGAGAACAGCCTGGATTCGGCTGCGAGTTCGATTATTGTCGAAATCGAATCCGGTGGTATCAAATTAATTCGGGTTAGCGATGACGGCTGCGGCATAGCTCGTGATGAACTGTCGATTGCCATCGCTCGACACGCGACCAGCAAGATTCGTAGCCTTGATGATCTGGAACAAATCGGTTCACTGGGTTTTCGCGGCGAGGCTTTACCGAGCATTGCCTCGGTATCACGATTGAGTTTAAGTTCTCGCGAGCAGGACGCCGAGCATGGTTGGGTCATCAATGCCCGCGATGATCGGGACCCCGCACCCGATTCCTCGCCGGCCGGAACCGTGGTCGAAGTACGGGAGTTGTTCTACAACGTACCGGCGCGAAAGAAATTCCTGCGTACCGAACAAACCGAATACAAGCATATCGAATCCTTGTTCAAGACCCTGGCGCTGAGTCACCCATCGATCGGTTTCAAGTTGATCCACAATCAAAAAACTGTTTACCAGCTTCGAGCCGCGCAAGATGAGCAGGAGCGTCTACAACGCCTGGCGGTACTTTGCGGCAAGGCATTCGCCGACAGCCTGGTCGAGATCAGGGTTGAGACCGAAAACCACAGCCTTTCGGGCTGGGTAGCGTTGCCGACTTTCAATCGAAGCCAGGCCGATATGCAATATTTTTTCGTCAATCGTCGCGTAATCAAGGACAAGTTGATTAGCCATGCGGTGCGCCAGGCTTACCAGGATGTAATGTTTCACGGCCGCCACCCGGCCTTTGTATTGTTTCTTGATATGGATCCGCGCCAGCTGGATGTTAATGTGCATCCACAAAAACACGAGGTTCGTTTCCGAAACTCACGCCTGGTTCACGATTTTCTCTATCGATCATTGCACCAGGCGCTAGCCAATGTGCAGCCGGAACACCAAATAGACTCGCCGGCCTTTGCGATGCAGGATACCGCTATGGAATCGTTGCCCGCTTTTTCACAGCAGTCGGGTCTGGGTTTTAACCAGTACAGCCATTATTCTCGATCGAAAGCGAGCGTGAGCGAAACCAGTGCGGCTTATGCCTCCTTGCTCAGTCCAGCGGTAATCAAGCCCGATCCAGGTGACAGGGAACAGGAAATACCACCGTTGGGCTTTGCCATTGCACAACTCAAGGGTATTTATATTTTGGCTGAAAATACCGAGGGTCTGGTGGTGGTCGATATGCACGCCGCGCATGAACGCATCGTCTATGAGCGTATGAAGCAAAATGCCGAGGCCGAGGGCGGGGACGTGATCAATCAGCCCTTACTGGTGCCTTTTTCGTTTAGCGTGAGTCAGACCGAGGCCGACCTGGTTGAGGAAAACGAGGCCCTGTTTAACCACCTGGGTTTCAGCGTCGAACGCCTGGGTGTGGAGCAGATCAGGGTACGGGCGACCCCGGCACTTTTGAAAAACGCCGACACCGAACAGCTGGTGCGTGATCTGCTCGCGGATTTTATCGAATATGGCGGTTCGCAACGCATACAGGAATATGAAAACGAGATACTATCGACGATGGCCTGCCATGCCTCGGTACGTGCCAATCGACTTCTATCGATCGACGAAATGAACGCCCTGCTGCGAGACATTGAACAAACCGAGCGCAGCGGGCAATGTAATCACGGTCGCCCGACCTGGAAGCAATTGAGTCTTGACCAGCTCGACAAATTGTTC
>QNFD01000104.1 GCA_003645435.1 Gammaproteobacteria bacterium
CGCGGCACGCCTTCGGATAAATTCCGCCCCTTGACTTCGACTTCCAGTAAGTCTTTGCCGGGATAAGCCGCAGCAACTTCAAACTTAATTTTTTCCGCGGTCGCCTCACCGATTAAGATGCCATAGTTACGTCTAACATAATTGATGATCGCATCGTCAAACCGGTCTCCGCCAATACGTACTGAATCCGAATAAACGATACCGTTAAGCGACATAACCGCTACTTCGGAAGTACCGCCGCCAATATCGAGTACCATCGAACCCTGCGCCTCATCTACCGGCAATCCCGCTCCGATCGCTGCCGCCATAGGCTCTTCGATAAGATATACTTTACGCGCGCCGGCACCCAGGGCGGATTCGCGAATTGCGCGACGCTCAACCTGGGTGGCGCCACAGGGCACACAAATCAGGACTCGGGGGCTAGGTCGAAAAAACTGGTTTTCGTGAACTTTACGAATAAAGTGCTGTAACATTTTTTCGGTATAGGTGAAGTCGGCGATGACACCGTCTTTCATGGGTCGTTTAGCGTTAATGCTGTCCGGCGTCCTGCCGAGCATTTTCTTGGCATCGGTACCGACAGCCTCGATCGATTTCGGTCCGCCGGGACCCCGATCCTGACGAATTGCGACAACCGAAGGCTCGTTCAGGACAATGCCCTGACCCCTGGAATATATTAATGTATTAGCCGTACCTAGATCGATCGATAAATCGTTGGATAACAAACCCCGAAGTGCTGAAAACATATGTTGTTTTTAACCCGAATAGTTATGTGTTATGAGTGCGCGGTTGCGCAGATATACCTTATATAGTGCATATCCGGCTCAGATGTGGCGTACTCTAGCAATGAGCGCCTAAATGGGCAAGGAAGAAAGCGTTAATATACAGGCCTTTTGCTTATACTAAATGAGAAATTGTGCTAAGTTTGCGGGCTTTTAAACCACGATATCGGGAAATATCTAGAATGACCCTGAAAATTGAAGATGTGCGAAACATTGCACAGCTCGCCCGCCTGCAGATGGATGATTCCAGCCTTGAGCAATACGCCTCGGATTTATCCAATATCCTGGCGCTGGCGGAGCAAATGAATGCGGTTGATACAAGCAATGTCACGCCTATGGCGCATCCGCTTGATGCGACTCAACGCTTACGCGCGGATGAAGTCACGGAATCTGACCAACGTGAAAAATTCCAGGCAATCGCACCGGATGTCGCAAAAGGTTTTTACCGTGTTCCAAAGGTCATTGATTGATGCCGGCGATGACTACAACAATAACGGGAATTCAACGGGGCCTTGCCGCCGGGCAGTTCTCAAGTGTAGAAATAACGCAGGACTACTTAACCAGGATTGGTTTATTTAACGACAGCATCAACTGTTTTATTACCATTACCGATGACCTGGCCCTGCAACAGGCTAAAGCCGCTGACGCGATCATTGCCGCCGGAAACGCCCAGCCATTGACGGGTGTGCCACTCGCGCATAAGGATATTTACTGTACCGACGGCATTAAAACATCATGCGCATCGAAAATTCTGGATAATTTTATTGCACCCTACGACGCAACCGTAATCGAAAAATTTAACCAGGCCGGCGCCGTGATGCTGGGTAAAACCAATATGGATGAATTCGCGATGGGTTCGTCGAACGAAAATAGCTACTACGGCCCGGTTGCCAATCCCTGGGATTTCGAACGTGTTCCGGGCGGTTCTTCGGGCGGCTCAGCCGCTGCTGTTGCGGCCAGGCTTACTCCGGCAGCGACCGGAACCGATACCGGTGGCTCTATCAGACAACCCGCGGCGCTTTGCGGCATTTCCGGTATAAAACCCACCTACGGTCGAGTCTCACGCTACGGCATGATCGCTTTTGGATCTAGTCTGGATCAGGGTGGACCATTGGCACAAAGTGCCGAAGACTGTGCAATTTTACTACAAACCATGGCTGGTTTTGATCCCCGTGATTCCACCTCGATCGAGCAGCCGGTACCCGACTATAGCGTCCAACTGAATCAGGATATCAAGGGCTTGAAGATCGGTTTGCCCGAGGAATACTTTGCCGAGGGTCTCGATGCCGACGTGGCGAGGGTGATCAATGCTGCGATCGAAGAATACCGCAAACTTGGCGCTGAAATCGTCGATATCAAATTACCAAATTCAGGGCTGTCAATTCCAGTCTATTACGTCGTCTCTTCAGCCGAATGTTCATCTAACCTGTCCCGTTTCGACGGTGTGCGGTTTGGCCATCGCTGCGATAATCCAGTCGATCTTGAAGACCTGTACAAGCGTTCTCGTAGTGAAGGGTTTGGCGATGAAGTAAAGCGCCGCATCATGATAGGCACCTACGCCTTATCCGCCGGTTATTACGACGCCTACTATCTGAAAGCCCAGCAACTCCGCCGCCTGATCAAGCAGGATTACGAAAAAGCCTTCACCGCGGTGGATGCCATTCTCTGTCCGGTGACGCCGGAGATCGCCTTTAAACAAGGCGACAAAACCGACGATCCGGTCAGTATGTATTTGCAGGATATCTATACGATTGCGCTCAACCTCGCCGGATTACCCGGCATGTCGATTCCCGCGGGCTTTTCACAGGGGATGCCGGTCGGCCTGCAATTGATCGGCAACTACTTCGAAGAGTCGCGTCTGCTTAATCTCGCACACCAGTATCAGCAGGTAACCGACTGGCATTTACAAGTACCGGAGATGAAATAATGGCGGCCTGGGAAACAGTTATCGGCCTCGAAATTCATGCCCAGCTCGCTACTTCCAGCAAGATATTTTCGGGCGCCTCGACCGCATTCGGCGCGCAGCCCAATACCCAGGCCTGTGCGGTTGATCTTGGATTTCCCGGAGTATTACCAGTTCTCAATGCCGAGGTAGTTAACATGGCAGTCAAGTTCGGGGTTGCGATCAATGCCGAAATTACAGCTAAATCGGTATTCGAGCGGAAAAACTATTTTTATCCGGATCTGCCCAAGGGTTATCAGATTTCACAATTTGAGTTACCCATTGTTGGCAAGGGTAGTCTTAGTATCAACCCCGAGGAAGGCATCACTAAAGTGGTTGGCATAACCCGTGCGCACCTGGAAGAAGATGCCGGCAAATCGCTGCACGAGGAATTTCCAGACCAGACCGGTATCGACCTGAACCGGGCCGGCACTCCCTTGCTCGAAATTGTATCCGAGCCCGACCTGCGCAGCGCCAGGGAAGCCGTGGCTTACGCGAGAAAGATACATACCCTGGTACGCTTTCTCGATATCTGCGACGGCAATATGCAGGAAGGTTCGTTTCGCTGTGACGCCAATGTTTCGATCCGTCCGTTGGGACAGCTGGAGCTTGGCACGCGCACGGAATTGAAGAACATCAATTCATTTCGTTTCCTCGAGCGCGCGATCAACATTGAAATTGAACGCCAGATAGGCCTGGTTGAAGACGGCGGCCAGGTGGTCCTGGAGACACGCCTTTACGACGCCGATAAAAACGAAACACGTTCGATGCGTAGCAAGGAAGAGGCGAATGACTATCGATATTTCCCCGACCCCGATTTGTTACCCGTCGAGGTTACGGTTGATGACATCGAGCACATCAGGCGCAGTTTGCCGGAGTTACCCGAGCAAATACGCAGTCGCTACGTCGACAGCCTGGACTTGTCTGATTATAACGCTGAACTACTGACCGGTAGCCGCGAGATTGCCGCTTACTTTGAGCAAGCCCTGGCCCAGGCACCCGCGCATGCGAAGCTTCTCGCCAACTGGATTCTAGGTGATCTTAGCGGCGCATTGAATAAGTCCTCGCTCGAAATTGAGGATTCACCAGTCAGTGCCGAAATGTTAGCGGGGTTGATACTACGCATCGTCGATAACACTATTTCGGGCAAGATTGCCAAGCAAGTATTCGATGCAATGTGGACAGGTGAAGGTGATGCCGATGCTATCATCGAAACGCGCGGTCTCAGGCAAATTACGGACAGTACTGCGATTGAAAGTTTGATCGACGAGGTAATAGCCGCCAATCCGGACCAGGTTGAGCAATTTCGCGCAGGCAAGGAAAAGGTACTTGGTTTTTTTGTCGGGCAAATTATGAAGCAGTCGAAGGGTAAGGCAAATCCAGGCCAGGTAAACCAGATGCTGCTCGACAAACTCAGGAACGATGCCTAAGCTGCTATTATCCAGAGTGGGCTCGGATACCAATGCTGACGATCAAACGCACCTGTACCAACAAGATCATTACTCGCGCACTCCAGTTTGAGGGCGAGCCATTGATCGCAATTTTACTTCCAGGCGCCGATGACTGTGATCCCTGTGAGAATGAGGATCAGTTGCTTGAACTGCTGGAGCAAAATCCAGATGCGATGATTGTTTACAATCAACACGCAGATGCGATTAATCTGATAAATCAGTTACCGGGTCCGACTGACCGCGTATTCATTGAAATCAGGCAGGACACCAGGGGCGTACTCGGCCTACAAGCCAACCACCGGAGTAGTGCCGGGCAAGAACCGCTGGAACTAAATTACCAACCGGGTGATTCCAGTTAATTCATGAGTAAAGTTCTGCTCATCACCGGCGCCAGCCGCGGAATCGGCGCGGAGACCGCACGACTGGCGGCGAAATCCGGTTACTCGGTCTGTATCAACTTCCACAGTAGTGAAACCGAGGCACGGCAACTACTCGAATCGATACAGTCTTCAGGACATGAAGCCATTACAGTGAAGGCCAATATTGCCGATGAAATTGAAGTCGATCGGCTTTTCCGGACTATCGATAGCAAGCTCGGGCCACTCACCGCGCTCGTGAATAACGCCGGAATTCTCGAAAAACAATCTGATTTTGAAAATATTTCCCTGGCTCGGCTGCGACGCGTGTTCCAAACCAATGTAGAGGGAAGTTTTTTATGTGCGCGTGAGGCGATCAAGCGCATGTCGACCAGACACGGCGGCAAGGGCGGGTCTATCGTCAATTTGTCATCACGCGCTGCCGTGCTCGGCGCCGCACATGAATATGTCGACTATGCCGCATCCAAGGGCGCCATCGACGCGATGACCATCGGTCTCGCAAATGAGCTAGGCGACCAGGGCATTCGTGTGAACGCGGTTAGACCAGGATTAATTTACACCGATATGCACGCCAGCGGCGGTGAAGCCGGGCGGGTTGATCGTCTTAAAACAGGGGTACCCATGCAACGCGGGGGCCAGTCGATTGAAGTTGCCCGGGCTATTCTCTGGCTCCTGTCGGACGAGGCTTCCTATACGACAGGGACATTTATCGATGTATCGGGGGGGCGCTGAACATCATCCTGCAGCGGCAATTATGCTACCGTAGTTTTTACGGTCTCGGAACCAGTAGATTCCCCCTGTTTCGTACTATCGACTGTTGAGGACGGCTGATCGGGCTGGTCGTTGGGTTGATCAACAAATTGCTGTGTCGGTTTGCTGCTTTGACCGGATGGGCCGGATGGGCTGGTTAGCCTGTCATTCATTTGCTGGATAAACCGGTCAGCGCCTTCCCTGATTCGCATTAGTTTCCGGCGCGTAAAAATGTTCCATCCCGCTGGACTGGCAAATAAAGCTGAATGGCGAAGGCGAGTGCTCTTTGCAAATGCCTGTTTGATGTCGAGACGATTATTACCCAGGGATTTATACGCCTTGGACACTGCTCGACTCAGGCTCCAGGCAGTCAGTTTTCTGAGTAGACAATGAATCACAAACAGTACCAGGACGAAACCGCCAAAGGTCAGATAGGTAGCGGTCATGTTGTCCTCAGCTAACCACGGGATATCCTGATCCATGATTGTCCAGTAACCGGACATGAAACTTCCGGCAAACAGAACCCCTGCAATGGCTCCAAACACCATGACATCGGCGAACAGGGTTCGATTGCGCCATTTCTGCAGTAAAACTTTCAATGCCGGTATAGCCTTGCCTTCGATCTCTCGGGCATTATTTTCCAGTGCTCCAATGATGCGATAGGTGCGTTCTGTTTCTACCTGCCGCATACGTGAGTGGATTTCACCCAGATCAGCATCGCGTTTTGCTTCAAATCGTTTCCTTAATTGATCATCGTTAATGATATTTGGGATTTTGGGACTGTAGATGCTGTAGAAACGTCCTGCGGTCAGACCTTTTTCAGCGAGCGCTCGTTGCCAGGCGGCAACGACGTCCTCGGGATTATCTTCAAGTGCCGCGCTGTCAATTTGATTCAAGATATACATAAACTTGCTGGAGTCGCTACGCGAGATAGTCTGTCTAACCAGGTGTTCAAGCGTATCCTGCATCGCCCCAGGTTCTGGATGCCTGGCATCAAACATCACAAGCACCAGGTCAGACAGGTCGATAATATGGTCGGTGATTCGTAACGTGGCGGTGCGTTGAGCATCGGCATCAAACCCCGGTGAATCGATAATAATATTACCGCGCAGGTTTTCGCTGGTGGCGGTTTTTAATTGTAAATAAGCATCGATTCGACCACCTTCACCTGCCGCTACATCTTCGATATCATCGCTAATACCATAGAATGGAAATCGGGGGTCAGCGTCAACCGCAATACCCGGCAGTGTGTGACTAGTTTTTTCCTTGCTATAGCAAATGACTGTGAACTTGTCGTCCACAGCCTGATTACCGCTTCTCTGAATATCTTGCCCAAGGTAGTGATTAATAAAGGTCGATTTCCCGGCAGAGAAAGTGCCGAGAACAGAAATCAGCGGCCACCAGGGTATCTGGAATGCAAACGAATCGCCTTTTTGCAGTAAGCCGGTACGATGGCCAACTTTATCCAGTTCGCGGAACTTGCGTAAGACATCGAGTAGTAGCGGGTTTTCTGCCGACAGGTGAATTTGAAGCTGGTCGAGTCGTTGTTTAACGGGGGTTGCGTGCTTTATCATGAATCCAGGAATATGGTTTGTATCTCCCTATACTAGCCTACCCATCTCAAGTTTCGAATAGCCTGTTGGAGGTAGATTGGAACTATTCATTTTAGAGCGCCTCGTCTGATTAGAGCGCTTCGTCTGAAATGAATTCGGCAATACGGTGACTCCAGCCCACGGGAATAGAATCGTGTAACTCGGTCGAGGCTGCGAAATCCGGAATGAATACTCGATTTAATAACCGATTGACGGCTTCCGGATGGGATGTGCCGAGATTCATTTCCTTGTTAACCTGCAGACTCAATTTATCGAAATTAGCCGATCCCAGGCAAGCCCAACCGTCATACACCGCGGCTTTAACATGCGTCATTCCGGGGTAAGAATATACTCGAATACCATTACGCAGCATCCTGTTAATTGTCACCTCGTTACTCAGGTTCATCGTGCCGCTGTCACCACTCGATGCCATGATTACGCGGACATCAACACCGCGCCGGCGGGCTTGCGCCAGCTCGTAAAGCAGGTTGTCATCAGAAAAATATGCATTTTCAATGTAGATGTAATTTTGCGACCGGCGAATAGCCTCCAGTTGTGTTCGATAAATTTGCGAATCGTGAACACTGGTCGATAACATCCTGATCGGATAGCCTTCATCGGCAAGCCCGGTATCGTATCCGCGCAGGTTGCGGCTCATCCAGGCAATATCACCCATAAAACTCGTCTTCTCCCAGGATTTGTCGAATTCGAACTGTATTTTCGCAACAATCGGTCCCTTAACTTCCATCATCAAATCGTGCCAGTCGTAACGATACTCACGACCGATGTTCATCCCGCCCATGAAAACCAGCTTCTGGTCGACAATAGTGGTTTTTACGTGATCTCCGGTGAGCCATGGATTACTTTGTTTACGTACTCGAACATTCGACCCATTTTCCAGATAGCTGCTTATTGAACCAGGTCCCTCGAAGTCAACAGGCATGGTCTCGGAATCGACATTGGATGCAAATAGATCGGCCAGTCCATCCACCAGTATGCGCACATCCAGCTTCTCTGACCTGTCTTTAAGGAGATCAGCCATTTGCACGGCAATATCGTCATTGTCAAAAATATAAGTCCGTATATCGATTCCCTGCTCGGCGCCTTCGATGCTTTCTATCAATCGAGGGAAGTACTCCGCTCCATCCACCAGATATTCTATAGTTCCCAGTGATGAACTGGTGCCGACAATCTCGTCGAGGTCCTGCTCCCAGA